>NZ_JBNGOY010000005.1:0-146275 GCF_050589805.1 Carboxylicivirga fragile
TAAAAAAATCAATCTGTGCTTTTGTATCGGCATTAACCATTGTAATTAGCAAAATGATTTATCAATCATTTTGGAATACAATTGGTATAATAAGGAGCGGCTCTTTATTGGCAATTTGTAAAAAGAGAGCCACTCCTTTTACAATTCCTCCTTAAATATCAAAAAAGGGACTGCCCAATGACAGTCCCCAATAATTATCTAATTAATAGATAATCGCTGTTAGTATCCAAAAATATCTTCTAATGCTACTTCGTGAACTTTACCCAGTTTATTTAGGGCATTCTTGTCTAAATCAGCTTTACGACCAAGCACCATGTAAGTATAATTTTTTCCTTTGATGTGCTCGTTAAAGAACTGCTCAAATTCATCTAAAGTAATTGAATTTGCCTTCTCATATACATCCTTACGAATATCGTAATCGAAACCGCGATCCATATTGTTCATATAAGACCAAAACAAACGCTTGTTAGTAATTCGCTCCGTGTTTAATTGCTTCACTATACCTTCACAAGCCTGATTAAATTGAGTTTCTGCGCGAGGCATCTCATTCATCAATTGCGTAAGAGTTTCAGTGGCAATGCTCAACTTATCTGCCTGAGTTCCCAAATTACCATAGATAAAATTGTCTTTACCAGCGTAACGCGCATTTACATAACCAGCTCCAGCCGAATAAGCAAGGGCTTTTGATTCGCGAATCTCCTGGAAAACAACGGATGATAAGCCTGATCCAAAATAGCTATTAAATACCTCGGCATACGGCATTATCGACGGATCAAACGTTTTATCCTTCGACAATAATAAAATATTTGCCTGGCTAATATCGTAATCAACAACATATACATTCGAAACTTCATCGTTGCGCATCTCATAATCAATGGCTTCTGGCAAAGCAGCTAATTCGTCAGGAGTGGTGTGATATTGATTAAGAATACCTACAACCTTATCGCTTGAAGATGGTCCGTAATAGTAGATCTTATGCTCAAACGATGTCATATTCTTAAGCTGCTCTGTTAGGGTGCTTGGCTTAATATTTGACATATCATCAGCACTGAGTAAGTACTTTCCTGGAGAAGTTTCGCCATAAATACCAAAATCAACCATTGCGCTAAATATACGCCCTTGATTCTTTTTAGCATCTTCGCGTTTCTTTAAGATACCTTTTACAAATTCATCGTACGTTTCGTCATCTGCTTTTGCATTATTTATAATGTGCTCCAATATCTCAACGCCCTTATCCAATTGCTCATCTAATCCAGAAATGGATACATAGCAACGTTCGTTACCGGCATTTACATTGAATGTTAATCCATAACGGAACAACTCTTTACGTAAATCTTCAGGGGTAAATTTATCCGTACCTAATAACTTTAAGTAATCAACTGCCAAAGGGAATTGGAGGTTATTAATTTTTCCCATGTCAATGACATAATTCAACTGAAATAAACCGTTGGTTTCGTTATTTGAGTGATAGAAATCTAAACCAGGTTTCAACTCCTTGGTATGTAACTTTGATTTGAAATCAACAAAAACAGGATCGATATCGCTTATTTCTTCCGCCAGGAATGATTTTGCAAAATCAGACTGTAACTCACGATTAATTGGAACAGCAGTAATTTCAGGTTTCTCAACTTTCACCAAAGCACTATTTTCACCTGTACGCTTATTAACCAACACATAATTGTCGCCATATTTTTCATTGGCAAAAGCCATTACCTGCTCTTTGGTAATCTTCTTCATTTCGTCCAACGAAGCTAGTACATCAGCATGCGACTGACCACTGGTAAACTCATTCATTAACGAATAAGCTGAATAAAATGGATACTCAAGAGCCTGCATAAAGTCAAGACGTGATTTATTAACTATGGCTTCAATTACCCAATCGTCAAACTCACCTTTTTTCACTTTATCTAATTCGGCTAATAGTAAGTCTTTTACCTCATCAAGGGTCTGTCCTTCACGTGGCTTGCCACTAAAGAAATGCATACCATAGTCGCGCATAAACCATGCACCTGAGGAAGCACTTAATACCTTCTGCTTTTGAACCAGATTCAAATCAATTAAACCAGCTTGTCCGTTCGAAAGAATAGAACTAATTAAATCTACCATCAATTCATCCTGGCTACCAACGCCGTCAAAACGGAATGCTAATTCCATACTTTCAGCATCAGGGCCAAAAACTTCTTTTACTATTGGAGCAGTTATAGGATCTTCTTTGGCCAATTGAGGTTCAGCGAATGGCTTTTTCTCCATCTTACCAAAGTAGTTGTCGACCAACTTAATAGTAGCATCAAACTCCAAATCTCCGGCTAAAGTAATAGCCATGTTATTAGGAATGTAGAACTTATCCTTGAACTTATAAATCTCTTCCATCGAAGGACTCTTTAAATGCTCAGGAAAACCAATAATATCACGTCCGTACGGATGGTTTTCGAATAAACCTGCCATTAAACTTTTGAAAGCACGCTGTCCATCCATGTCCTGATACATATTGAACTCTTCATAAACAGTCTCTAGTTCAGTATGGAATAAACGCAATACTAAACTTGTAAAACGTTCCTTCTCCAATTTTGCCCAACGTTCCAACTCATTCTTTGGAACTTCGCACATATACACAGTCGACTCATATGATGTACCAGCATTAACTTGCGATGCACCCATTGAAGTATTCAATTTATCATACTCATTAGTCGCCACGTAAGTAGCTGCCAATTGCGATAAACTATCGATACTGGCATACAGCGCTTTTTTCTCAGCAGCATCTTTGGTAACTCTGTGTTTTTCGAACAAATCAGAAATCTGCTCCAAAAGCACTTTTTCTTTCTCCCAGTCGGTAGTACCTACACTAGAAGTACCTTTAAACATCATGTGCTCCATGTAATGAGCCAATCCTGTTGCATTCGGATCTTCGTAAGTTGAACCCGCTTTAACACCAATTAGGGCTGCAATACGAGGCTGATCGAGGTTGCGGGTCAAATACACCTTTAATCCATTGTCTAATGTATAGATTCTGGCATTGTAAGGATCGTTGCTTACTTCTTCGTAAGAATATCCGTTAGGATCTGTTTTTTGAGAAGTTTTGTAGCTTGGTTGTTGGCACGAGAATAGTGCCATGATGCCTATTAAGGCAAGTGTGAATGTAAATTTCATGAGTTTAGTTTGTTTGTTTAGACCCTTGAAGATAAATATTTATAATTAATATAAAACCAATTATAAATGTTTTATTTAAATTAATCAATTGAGATGCCTAAATTTCAACCTGCAAACAAACAGCTAAGTAACTACTATTATCCAATATTAAAAAGGCATATAGAAATAGATAACAGGAGTTTCATAGGTTAAATAATATTGTCTACTTTACTATTGTAAAGACTTGTATTACTCTTGTATAAGATTTCCAGTATAATCAATATAAAACCAACTATCACTTTCCATTTTGGTATGTTCTTCCTCCTTTTTCAAACTACAATCGTATGTCACTTTTGCTAAGCCATTTTTAAAAGGAGTAGCACATTCATATATTGGTTCTATTACAATTTGACCCTCATCATTGGCGAATCCTACTTTACCGTTTTTTCTGATTCGAAACAATCCGTCACTAATAATATCAGGACCATTATCACACCAATATACTTCAAAGAGTTCATTCTCATTTTGATCAATTGCAACGCATCCGCCTCCATGTTTAAGAACTATGGCATATTTTTTAAAGGTATCTGTGTAACAGTAATGGTAACTATCGAGCGAAATAATAGTATCACCTTTAAAATTGATATAACCACTCTTAACACCAAGCTCATCATATTCTCCCTCATGAATCTTTACCAACACAGTATTTTTACTACTGCATGCTAAAAATAGCACAAACATAAGTGCTACAATGCAATATATCTTCAACATATTACTAATAAATCTATTCATCTAAATTTGTAATAAAGCGTTTTAAAACATCCAATGCAGCAGTTATTTCTTTCTTTTCAATATCCTTACTCGCTATAAGCAATACCTCATCTGCTATTAATGAAAGCTGGGTGTAGCTGTCATTACCAAACTTGGTTAAGTTTAGCACATAATTGCGCTTGTCAGATAGGCTTACCTTACGTTTTACCATCTTTTTCTGTTCCAAGCTATCAACCAGTCGTTTAACACCAACCTTATCTAAGCCTACAGCATTCTTAATGGCATTTTGGTTCATGCCCTTATTATTATAAAGGTAAGAAAGAGCTCCCCATTCCTTTGCCGATATGTCATAACCTTTTTCCGCAAAAGCCTTTACCAGCGCACGACCAATATGCCTCGATACCTCCCCTGCTAATCGCCCAATTGAATCCTGAAAAACATACATAAACAAGCTACTTTAGAATTAGTCTAAAAATGAATTGCAAATATAAATCAAAATAAAGGAGAATAAATTATAGAAACAAAAAGCAATTAGTTTCATTTGTAACTAATGTAGTTTTCTAATATGCTTTACATTAACAACTATGAAACAAAAGATTTCACGCCGTAATTTCATCAAGTGGGGCAGTTTAGCAAGTGGGTCGGTGGCTTTAGCCGGATCAGCAGTTGCTGGGTACGAAGCTGGAAAAGATACATCATCGAATACTGGTTGGGAGAGAGAAAAATACGGAGATGGTCAATTCTTTAATCGCAAACCCTTCGAAACCGATGAAGCGGTACACGATATTCAAGGAGCGACACGACGTATTAATTATGAAGAAAATATCTTTAACAGAAATAGAGAGTTATTCAAGTTAATCTATAATAAGGAAGAGGAACAACGCTGGGCTTTTAGCGATGGCATTGAAAAACTTCCAGAACCTATTAAAAGTTATTACCAAGCACATCCAGAAGCCTTAAGCGAATATGAACTATCGTTGGAAAGAGCCAAACAGCAAAGGGTTAACTGGAAAGATGTTAAAGAGAAATATATATTGGCTGATGCCTGGTCGGCTGCGCATGCCAGCGCTTTATATGGCAAACATGGCGCACGCTTTCCGGATGAACCTACCTCTCCGCCAGAAGAATGGGATTTTAGAGGAATTAAGCACCAACAACTACCCTTTAAAACACCCAAGCATGCATCAGAACTAATCAAGAAAATAGCCTACAGCTTTGGAGCAACGTTGGTTGGAATCACCAAGCTTAATCCTGACTGGGTTTATCAAGGTAAGTTACGCGGTGTTGGCAAGACCAAATTTGAAGTGCCGAAACATTGGAAATATGCCATTGTATTTGCCGTTCCGCACGAATGGGACTCGATGTATGCGAATCCAACTTACGGATCTTCGTACGATGCTTATTCAAAACTTAGGTGGATAAGCGGTAAGTTGGATGCATTTATTCGCCACATAGGATATGCTGCCAGACCACATATTCCTCCGACCTCTTACGAAGTTATTATTCCTCCTTTGGCTGTAGATGCGGGTTTGGGTGAATTAGGTCGAAATGGTATTGTTATCACGCCCGAATTAGGCGCCAATACACGAATTGCAGCAATTACCACCAATATTGAATTGGAACCTGACAAACCAATCAAGGTGGGCATACGCGAGTTTTGCAATAAATGTAAAATATGTGCAGATACATGCCCAAGTGGAGCCATATCATTCGATGATGAACCCAATCAAATTATTAGAGGATACAAACGGTGGCGTATTAATCAGGACAAATGCCTGACTGTTTGGAACACTGTTGCCACAAGCCATTCAAGAGGCTGTCGCGTTTGTTTGGCGGTTTGTCCTTATTCGCGAAAAAACAATTGGATACATACTTTGGCAAGAGAGCTGGATCCGCGCGATCCCACTGGAGCTGTCTCTACCGCAATGTTAGCTATGCAGAAGAGTTTCTTTGAATATCCCGATGCTCACGAATTCTTGCCCGAACCCGATGGTTCAAATGCCACGTATCACAATGGGCCTGAATGGCTGCGATCAGAAGAGTGGTGCGACTTTAATAATAACTGGGAATAACACAAAAGACAATGTTACTACAATCAACCATATTTGGTCCTTTATTTTGGATGTTGCAGGGTATACTTCTCTTTACATTCGTAATTGGATTACACTATTATTTTAAAGACAAGAACATAGAACTTACAATTCCGAAATGGTTATTAATTATTACTTACTGGCTGACAATTAATTTAACCATAGCAGCAGGCTTCACATTAATAGGTGAAGATGAAAGCAGGGCAGGCATCTATTTCTTGGGATTTTTCTCTGTTACTTTAATTATTATTGGAGTTGTTCTCAGAAGGTTCATTTTAAAAGTTAAGTAGTCAAAAAATGAATCAACTTTTCAAAAATAAGTATGTTAAAGCAATTGCTTATATCAGCTTAATAGCACTTTGGATTATTGGCTATTACATCCAGAAAGAAAACAGTCAAGCTAAGCTGGTTGAAGCCATTGGTGTTGATGCAAAATATTTGCATGCACATGCCGAAGATACCTATGTGATTAAGGATTCTTTAATTCTAATCACTTCGGAAGCTAAAGGGTATGGCGGACCAGTTCAGCTAGCGATTAAAATTAATAAGCAAGGAATAGTAAAGCAACTGTATATTGTAGATGATAACGAAACCTCCTCTTATCTTAAGAAACTAAGAAAGGCGAATTACCTGGAACAATACATCAATGCCACGGTACACAACGAAGATTATATATATGGGGTAGACGCTGTAACCGGCGCTACCCTTTCATCAAATGCAATTAAAGAAGGTGTATTAAAAGCCATGGAGAAATACTATCAAAATATCTTTGGAAAACAAAAAACACTGACAAATTCAGAAAATAATTATGTTTTTGGTATCGCAGAAATCACCGTGCTAGCTCTTATCATTATCTATTGCTTACCCATATTTTTTAAAAGAGTAAAACGAAAGCACCTACAAATCTTAATATCAATTTTAAGTATTCTTATACTTGGTTTCTTGTATAACCAGTCCATTGGATTAAGCCGAATAGTTGCACTGTTTTTCGGCTGGTTACCATCTTTAGGAGTTAATATTGCCTTTTACCTCATCGTCGTATCAAGCGTAATCATCATCATCAGCCGAAAAGAAAATTTCTTTTGCAATGGGGTATGCCCAATGGGATGCACGCAAGATGCTTTAAGTAAACTAAGCAAGGCCAATAAAACCTATCATGCAAACCTAGTATGGCTCCCAAAACTATTAACTTGGATTGCTCTTGCTGTCGCTTTTCTTTTTCGATCGCCAAAGCTAGTAGACTACACCATCTTTAGTGCCCTATTTGATTTCACCGCTAATGATGTTGTTTTTATTCTTTTGGCTTTATCGCTTGTTGCTTCACTTATTATTCACCGACCATGGTGCCGTTATCTGTGTCCAGTGGGTGAAATCATTAATTCATCCATCACATTAAGAAAGAAACTCAACACGAAAAATGAAAAATACTCCCAAATCGACACATTACAGGAAGAGGGAATTGGCAAGAAGCACAATTCTTGAAAGAATAAACACAACTATACCTTATAATACGCGAAAAGATCCTGTGAACACAGGACCTTTTCTCATTTGGATTTTTATCTGATTTAAGGGAAAGGGTAATTTTTCCAGAGACTAAATATAGAGATAAATTGCAGTAATGCAAGAGAAATATTACTTAATAGCGCTCATACTTAGATGATTGAAAAAGTACCAAAAGTAAAAATTTACATTTAACCCCTATTGTTAACAGTTTTTAACAATGTTGTTTATTGAAAAATCAGACTGAACCCCTATTTTTTGAGTGCTTTTAGCAAAAAAATGACTCTTTTTACTCATCCACCCCCTATTAAAGAAATAAGTGGTGGAAAATTAGAAATGGAGTTATTTGGAATGCATACAAATAAGTTAAAAATACGAGAATTTAGTCCTTAAACTTTAAATCTTTCAACATCACTTGCAGAGTAGTAACGCCATTATAGTAGTTCTCCTCAACCGTATAACAAATATCAAAAGGCTTATTCTCTTTTATCTTATCCAAGGCATGCCCCATTGAGAAAGCAATTCCTTGTTTAATAGCTGCTGAGTGCTCTTCTATTAATTCCAACTTAAGATGATCCTTGTCTTTACCAACCGTTTTACTGGTGCCATAATCAAACACATTTTCGGTTGTGAAAACAGGTTTCATATTGCCCGGTCCAAAAGGGCGAAACTGCTTAAGAATACGGAAAAACTTTTTATTGATATCTTTTAAGTGCAAGACCGAATCAATATCAATTTGAGGAATCAATTGATCTGGTAATATGTTATCCTCCACGTATTGTTCAAATCGTCTCTGAAACTCTGGTATATTCTCAATTTTGAGCGTTAAACCTGCGGCATACATATGGCCTCCAAAATTCTCGAGCAAATCGCTGCATGAATCAATGGCTTTATATAAATCAAAACCCTCAACCGAACGTGCACTTCCGGTAGCCAACCCCTTTGATTCAGTTAGGATAACTGTAGGGCGATAGAACGACTCTGTTAAACGAGATGCCACAATTCCTATCACGCCTTTGTGCCAATCCTTATCATAAAGAACCGTTGATTTCTTTTTCAACATTTCTTCATTATTGGCTATTAAATCGTGTGCTTCAATGGTAATGCTTCTATCTAAATCCTTACGTGTTTCATTGCTGGCATCAATGTTTTCGCTCATTCCTTTTACAAGGTGCTCACTTTCTTCATTACAGGCCAATAACTCTACAGCATCACTTCCGGCATCAATACGGCCAGCCGCATTAATTCGGGGACCAATCTTGAAAACAATGTCACTTATGGCAATCTCACGACCTTCCATACCGGCAATCTTAATGATCGATTTTAAACCTATTCCCGGATCGGAATTTAATTTTAGCAAACCGTAATATGCCAATATTCTATTCTCACCAGTAATGGGTACAATGTCAGATGCAATGCTCACCGCCACTAAATCAAGAAGGTCGTATAATTTCGACTCCTTATAATCTTTGAAACGACAAAAAGCCTGCATCAGCTTAAAACCAACTCCACATCCCGATAAATTTTTCTCTGGATAATTGCAGTCATCACGTTTAGGATCCAAGCAAGCGGTCGCATCGGGCAAGGTATCACCAGGCGTATGGTGATCACAAATGATAAACTCAATCCCTTTCTCTTGTGCATAAGCAACTTTATCAACCGCTTTTATGCCACAATCCAAGGCAATAACCAAGGTAATACCCTTTTCAACGGCATAATCAATGCCTTTGTAGGAAATACCATAGCCTTCCTCGTAACGATTAGGAATGTAATATTCGAGATTTGAATGATGAAAACGTAGGAATGAATAAACAAGAGCGACACTTGTGGTTCCGTCCACATCGTAATCGCCATATATTAATATACGTTCATTTTTATCAAAAGCTTTAACAATTCGGTGAACCGCCTTTTCCATATCCGTCATCAGAAACGGATTATGAAGATCAGTTAATTTTGGACGAAAAAAGGACTTGGCCTCATCATAAGTTGTTATCCCCCTCTGAACTAACAGGTTTGCTAACTCATGACTAATATTAAGCACCTCGCATAAATGACCTGCTATTTTCAGATCACCCTCGGGTTTTATGCTCCATCTTTTTTCCATCTCCCTTTGTTGCCCTCTTTTGTGATCCTAAATGTTTCTAAAAAAAAACTTAAATCAAAAACGCTTAGTGTAATTGTTAATAAAATAAAAAAAGAATACGGGCAAAAAATCAACTTATTCGTTTAAGGTTCACTTGCTTAATTCCAAATTAAAAATAAGCGATATTTTTTCCAGTAAAATTGTTTTGAGCTCTTCCATATCAACTGCCTTTCCTAGCTCCTTTTGCAACGAAGTAACTCCTTTATCAACAAAACCACAAGGATTGATATGATTAAAATAATTTAAGTCGGTATTTACATTTAAGGCAAAACCATGCATCGAAACATAACGACTGGCTTTAACACCAATGGCACATATTTTTCGAGTTTTACCTGCAACACCTACATCTAACCACACTCCGGTAGAACCATCCAGACGTGTACCTGTAATACCATATTCGGCAATGGTTTGAATAATGGCTTCTTCCAGATTATGAATATAGCTTTTTACCTGTAAGTTCATTTCTTCCAAATCGAAGATTGGATATCCCACCAATTGACCAGGGCCATGATAAGTAATATCGCCACCACGGTTAATCTTATAAAATGTGGCGTTAATCTGCTTTAAAAACTGATCGTTGATTAAAAGGTTATTTTGAACACCACTCTTACCCAAGGTATATACATGGGGATGCTCAACATAAAGCAAGTGACTGGTAATTGGTTTCAGATCATTTGGATTGTCACGATTGTGTAATTTTACATCAACCACTTCGGCAAATAATTGCTCCTGATAATCCCAAACTTCCTTGTAATCCTTAACTCCAAGATCTTCGAACTTAGCGATTGATTTACTCATGGCTGTTATTTTAAAGCGTTAATGTGTTTTTCGGCATGATACGATGAACGAACCAGTGGTCCGCTTTCAACATATTTAAATCCTTTTTCTAAACCAACCTGCTCGTACTTTTTAAATTGCTCAGGTGTTACATACTCCGAAACAGGCAAATGATTCTGTGTTGGCTGCAAGTATTGACCAATGGTCATAACCGTTACACCAGCTGCTAATAAATCATCCATCACCTCAAATACTTCTTCTTCTTTTTCACCCAAGCCAAGCATAATGCCCGACTTGGTAACCATACCACTATCCGAAATATATTTCAATACTTTTAAACTCAAATCGTATTTGGCTTTGGTACGAATAACTGGTGTTAAACGACGAACCGTCTCAAGATTATGCGAAATTACCTCCGGCTTGGCATCAATTACCTGCTGAATTAAATGATGTAATCCGTTAAAGTCAGGAATTAAAACCTCCATTGTGGTATCCGGATTTAAAGCTTTGGTTTCCGTAATAGTCTGGGCCCAAATACCAGCTCCTCCATCTTCCAAATCATCACGATCAACCGATGTAATAACCGCGTGGCGCAACTTCATTATTTTAATAGAGCGGGCAATGCGCAAGGGTTCCTTTACATCTGTAGGATTTGGCTTGCCCGTTTTTACATTACAAAACTTACAAGCTCTGGTACATATATCGCCCAATATCATAAAAGTAGCTGTTCCATTACTCCAACATTCGGCGGCATTCGGACATTTACCACTCGTACAAATAGTATGTAGTTTATTATCACGGATGACGTTATTCATCCACTTATAGTCAGTAGTATTCGGCAATTGTATTTTAAGCCAATCAGGTTTTGACACCTTACTTTTTATCTTAACCATGTTTTCAGCAATTTATAAGCATTATCACGCAGCAATATTACTTAAAATAAACGTTCAAAAATATGAACTTTGTTTGCAAATTCATAAGCGCAAAATGCAACCATGAAAGCAGTATGTCGTACAAGAACAGCCATACCCTAACAATGTTCAAGCAAAAGCTAGCTATCTAACGTAAAATTACTAATTGCTTTTTATCATATGTGCTAATTTTTAATTGAAGTATATTGCCATTAAAATGAACAACTATTTTATTTATCCACTTATAATCAACAACTAAAATGCGAATAACATCAACATTTGTATTGCTGGCAGCATTATTATTCAGTGCCTGCCAAGCACCGCAAAAAACCGAAAGTGATTCTAATCCTCTTATGAGTAAGTACGAAACACCTTTTAATGTGCCTCCTTTTGAGCAAATTAAAGCAGAGCACTATATGCCAGCTATCGACAAAGCCATGGCAGAACATAAACAAGAAGTAGAAGCTATCATCACGAATAAAGAAGCGGCTACTTTCGAAAACACAATTGTTGCCTTAGATAACGCGGGTAAATCATTGTCGGAAGTATTATCGGTATACTATAGCCTGAAAAGTGCCCACGGTACAGAAGGTGTTATGGCAATTGCTCAGGAAGTAGGCCAAAAAATGAGTGCACATGGCGACGACATTAGTCTAAACCCTGAACTATTCGCACGTGTAAAAGTAGTTTACGATCAAAAAGATGAGTTAGAGCTTAATGGCGAACAACAAATGCTATTGAAAGATACCTACAAGGGATTTGTGCGCAGCGGTGTTAGCTTAGACGAAGCTAAAAAGACAGAATTACGAAAAATTAATTCTCGCTTATCAGAACTTTTCAATTCATTCTCGACTAACGTATTGAAGGAAACAAACAACTTTAAATTAGTTATCGAAAATGAAGCTGATTTAGCAGGTCTACCTGAATCATCAGTTATTGGAGCAAGCGAAACAGCTAAGGAAATGGGCTTAGAAGGTAAATGGGTTTTCACAACACAAAAACCAAGTATGCTACCTTTCCTTTCATATGCCGATAAGCGTGAATTGCGCGAGCAGTTGTACAAAGGTTATTACATGCGTGGTAATAACAACAATGAATTTGATAATAAAGAATTAATCGAAGAAATTGTAAACCTGCGTGTTCAAAAAGCTAATTTACTAGGGTATAACAACTATGCCGACTATGTACTTGAAGAGCGCATGGCTAATACTACCGATAAGGTGTATGGCTTGTTGGAGGAGCTTTGGGAAAGAGCAATTCCGGTTGCAAAAAAGGAACGTGAAGACATGCAAAAGATCATTGATCGTGAAAAAGGCGGATTTAAATTGGCCTCATGGGATTGGTGGTATTATGCTGAGAAAGTACGTCAGGAAAGATATGATCTTGATGAAAATGAAGTGCGTCCTTATTTTGAATTAAACAATGTTCGTGATGGTGCATTTAATGTAGCTACCAAATTATGGGGACTACAATTTGAAGAAATCAAAAGCGATTTTCCGAAACCTCATCCTGATGCGCAAGTTTTTAAAGTAACCGAAGCAGACGGCTCGCACAAAGGTATTCTTTATATGGATTGGCATCCGCGAGCTACCAAAAAACAAGGTGCCTGGTGTGGTGTTTTCCGTAAGCAAAGCAGGGTCAATGGAGAAAATGTTCCTCCGGTTGTTACCATCGTTTGTAACTTTTCGAAACCAGTAGGTGATAAACCAGCTTTATTAAGCTTCGATGAGGCCTCTACCCTTTTCCATGAGTTTGGCCATGGTTTGCACCAATTGTTGAGCGATTGTACTTACAAAGGTTTATCGGGTACTTCAGTTCCACGCGATTTTGTTGAACTACCATCGCAAGTGATGGAAAACTGGGCGGGCGATCCTGCTGTTATGAAAGAATATGCTCGCCACTACGAAACTGGCGAAGTTATTCCTGATGCATTAATCGAGAAGTTAAAGAACAGTGGTCACTTTAACCAAGGATTTGCAACAACTGAATATTTAGCGGCTGCTTTATTGGATATGAACTACCATACGCAAACAGAAGTTAAAGACATTGATGTGAATAAGTTTGAGGAAGACTATTTAGCAGGTATTGGTTTAATGCCAGAGATTATCTCGCGCTATAAGTCAACTTACTTCATGCACATATTTGCAAGTAGTGGTTACACTGCCGGTTACTATAGCTACATTTGGTCGGGTGTGTTAGATGCTGATGCTTTTGAGGCATTTAAGGAAACAAGTCTTTACGATCAAGCAACGGCTAAAGCTTTCCGCGAAAACATACTTGAAAGAGGTGGAACCGTTGAAGCCATGGAAATGTATAAAAACTTCCGTGGTCGTGAGCCAAAAATTGAAGCCTTGTTAAGACAAAGAGGTTTAGAGTAAACTTTTTTAAAAATACTATCAAATTTAAGGGCTGCCACACGGCAGCCCTTTTTTTGTCATATTAAACCCACCTAGCACACTTTTTTAAAAAAACCAATTAATTTTCCGCCTCTAATTCAGCGCCTTAAAGAATATCTTAAAATTTATTTCATTTTTTTGGTAGGGTAAAACTCTTTTCAAACGGTATGCTTATGAATTGACAATACAAACTTAAAATTAAGATACCATGAAAAATGTATTAGTAACAATAGGAATAGCGGTTTTAGTAGCCCTTACAGCCTGTAACAAAAACGACAACTTATTGCCGGAAGACCAACTAAATGAAGTTGACCTGAAAACAACTACCGAATCGGTAATTGTAACTGAAGCTAGTTTAGATGATGTAACCGAAGCCGCCGATTACGAAGTTGATTTATTTACAGGATCGGATATTGAAGTAGCTTCTGCAGCATTCGAAGCAAGCGACCTTGAACTAAAAGCAGGCGATCAGCACAAATACAGAAACCGTTACCGTTGGGGAAAATGCCCGGATATACACATTGTTAAAGAAGAAGGTGGCTACCCAAGAACCATTACTTTAAATTATGGTGAAGGAACCGAATTGACCAATGGTCGTGTAATAGCAGGTATTATTGAGATAGTGATGTCAGGCCCGCGCAGAGAAAATGGCGCAACTCGCACAGTTACATTTATTGATTTTAGTGTTGATGATGTTGCCATTGCCGGAACAAGCATTAAAACATTCCTGAAAGACGAATATAAGGTAAACATCGTTCGTGATATGAGCTTTACTTTACCTGAAGACGGAACCGTTATTGAACGTACAGCTGAAAAAACCAGAACCTGGGTTGCAGGTATGGACACTCCTTTTGATCATTCCGACGATGTTATCAACATTACCGGATACACCAATTGCGAAGATTCAGATGGTAACTCATACAACCGCGAAATAACAACAGCTTTGGTTAAGAATGGCGAATGCAGATATATCGTTGCCGGAGAAATAACTTTAACTAAGAATGGTGTTGAGTTTGGCGTAATAAACTATGGAGATGGAAAGTGTGACAATATAGCAACATTGACAACAGCCGAAGGAACCAAAGAATTTGAAATTGGAAAACGCCACAGACAAAGGAAACAAGATCAGAATAAAGATTCTTAAACAAATTCCCGTTCAGCTCATGAACAAGAAAAGCCCGGAGAAAAAAAAGTTTTTCTTCGGGTTTTAATCCAAAAATAATCAATAACAAAAGAGCTTGATGATAATAGCACATCAATATTTCAATCCATCAATTTCTTTTTTATCTTAGCCATATCATCAATATTCAACATCTTGACGCGGGAAGAATTTAAAAGTTTGTTCGACGAGCATTTTGAGCCACTACGTAATTTCATTTATTACAAATGTGGTGATGCTGAACTGGCAACCGACATTGCTCAGGATACCTTTATGAAGCTCTGGGAAAAACAACCGGACAAGCGGCCCAAAGAGTTAATTGGCTTACTCTATAAAATGGCCAAGGACGCTTTCGTAAGTAAATATAGGCGCAGCAAAATTGAGCAAGAGTACGTAATGAAACCGCCGGACAATACAAATGAACAAAGCCCTGAAGAGGAGCTGGCTTACAAAGAACTGAAAGGCACATACGAAAAGGCACTAAAGAAAATGCCCGACAAACAAAGAGAGGTATTCCTGCTAAGCCGAATGGATGAGCTTAAATATCACGAAATAGCCGACCGACTGGAGTTAAGCGTTAAAGCAGTCGAAAAAAGAATGAAAAACGCATTACAATTTTTAAGAACAGCACTAACAGTACAATGAAAAACTTTAAACAACATAACGATCAATTATCTGATGAAGACTTCATGAAGTCCTTACCAGAGATTGAGCTTCCTTTCTCGAAATCGAAGGAGGATGTTTGGAGTGAGTTGTCTGCTGCTATTAAAGATGAACAGAAAGATCCTTCAAACACAATCACTCTTAAACCTGAAAACAAGGTTCGCAAATTATCAACTGTTTTTATGGCAGTTGCGGCTGTATTAGTTGTAACATTAAGCACTACAGCATTTTTCTCTTTATATACCAAAACCATTGAAGCGCAATCAGGACAGCATTTAACAGCCTTCTTGCCCGATGGATCAAGTGTTGAGCTTAATGCCAGTTCGGCCATAAAATACAAACCATACTGGTGGCGTTTTAACCGTCAGGTTCAATTCGAGGGTGAAGCTTTTTTTAAAGTACAAAAAGGTGAATCGTTCGAAGTCAATTCCGCTCAAGGCCGAACCATAGTATTGGGCACAAGTTTTAATATTTACTCGCGCCGAAACGAATATAAGGTAACCTGCTTTACGGGTAAAGTTAGAGTAGTTAGCGTTGAAAGCGGGAAATCTGCTGATATATTGCCCAACCAAGAAGCTGAGGTTAAAAGCGATGGTAATGTTATCAGTCGTGAAGACATTGATACCAGCGAAACTATTTCATGGCAGGATGGAAAGTTTACATTTACCGGCCACCCACTGGCATTGGTGTTTGAAGAGATCGAACGTCAATATGGCATCAATATCAAGTACAAGGATGATTCCAATAATTTGTATACTGGCAATTTCACGCGAGATTTACCCCACGAAGATGTTTTGAACCTCGTATGCCGTTCATTTGGAATGAAATATACAAAGCAAAATGGCGTTTATATAGTGAACCAATAAATAATGAGTGAATAGGGTATTCGTTACATTTGTATTATTTCTTTTTTTCTCCACCTCAGTTACTTACGCGCAAAAACTGAAGGTGGATTGTAATAATAAACCCCTAAACGAATTACTGCTTGATTGGCGTAGCGAATATAATCTGCAATTTTCGTACAACGATCAGCTTTTATCGAAGCACCTTATTAGTATAACTCAGGAGTTTGCTTCTCCAAGGGATGCACTAAGCAGTATACTAAAAGATCTACCTTTTGAATTTGAAGTAAACAACAACGTTTATCTTATTTTTCCACGCGAGGTAATTGTACAAGTAAAAAACTATCAACTGATTGGAAAGATAGTTGAAGCAGGCACAAAAGAACCTCTGCCCTTTTCACATATCGCAGCCAACGATTTTCAAGCCGTAAGCGATGTAAAAGGGGTATTCAGTTTTACATCGCAGAGCGATAGCGTGTTTCATGTGAGAGCGTCTCATCTGGGCTGTTATATAATCGATACCATTTTGGTGGCTGGTAAAAATCACCTCATCGAACTTACACCTTCGCTGGTTGGTTTGCCCGAAGTGACAGTCACTAATAACATTGTTGCAACAGCAACACAACTTGGCGAATCATCAGGACTAACCAAATTAAATCATAACATAGCCAATTACTTACCAGGTAATGGCGATAATTCGGTATTTAACCTTTTACGCTTGCAACCAGGTATTTTAGCTGCTGGAGAACAGCCAAACGATCTTATTATTTGGGGGAGTCCCGAAGGTACAAGTCGCGTACTTTTTGATGGTTTTACCATTTGGGGATTAAAAAACTTTAACGATAACATCAGTGCCGTCAATCCTTATCTGGCAAAAAATGTAGAAGTTTTAAAAGGTGGTTACGATGCTAGTAACGAAGACATGATTGGTGGTATCGTTAACATTAGTGGAAAGAATGGCAACAAGCATCACCCTCATTTTAACTTCTTCATTAATAACCAAACGCTCAACACCATGCTTGAGTTTCCCATCAAGCAAAAATCCTCGGTGATGCTGGCTTATCGCCAAACCTATTACGACTTATTTAAGGCAAGCGATTTAGGGTCGTTTAATAACAATAGTCCGAATCAACAATATCCTATTGAAGTGCAAACACCGGATTACGATTTTCGCGATGCTAACTTTAAGTATACTTTTCAGGGCGATAATAAAGATTTGTTCTTTGTCAGTTTATTTGCTGCCGGCGACGATTTTTCGTTTGATGCGAAACAAACAAGACCAAACACCGATATAATACAAAGTACTCAAGAAGAATCAACACAAATCGGGGGATCCATTTACTATGGCAAAACCTGGGAAAAGGGGCACTCATCTGACCTAAAACTCAGTTTCTCACAACTTAACTCGCAATACAAACAAAAAGTTATTGCTGAGTTTAAACGTTTTGATGCAAGTAGCACTCGTAAGGATTTATACGCTAAAAATGATGTAAATGAGCTCAATGCTGAATGGAACAACAAATTTTTATTAAATGAAAAACATACTTTAAATAGTGGAATTGGCCTGGTCCAAAACACTGTGGTTCTTAATGAAGATACTTTTGATATAAAATACATCGACATGATAAGTCGAATTAATCGACTTAATTTTTTCATACAAGATGAATTTCAGCTTAATAGAAGCATTAGTTTAAAAGGGGGATTACGTTTTAATTACCCAACCCACATGCAAAAAGCATACATCGACCCACGACTAAGCATTTCGGTGCGCGCATCGGGACGAATTAAATTAAATGCATCATGGGGCAGATACCACCAGTTTTTGGTTAAGAGTTCGGTAGTGGATAACGACAATTACCGCTACACCTGGACGGTTGCCGGCTATAACGACGTACCTGTTATGGAATCGGAACATTGGGTGGCAGGAGCAGCCTATAACAAAGGTAAATTTCTTTTTAGTATCGATGGGTTCCACAAGAAAAATAATGGCCTCACACGCTTTATTCGTTACAAAAGGGAAGATTACATTTTTAATGGCACGAGCCGAAGTTATGGCCTTGACTTTTATGCCAAACAAGATTTTAAAGGGCATTCAATATGGGCAGGATATAGTCTTTCAAAAACAGAAGAACTCTTCCCCTACTTCAGAGATCAAGAATACCGCAGATCACCACAGGATCAAAGGCATGAATTTAAAACAGCCGCATTGTTAAATTTAGGCCCTTTTCATTTATCAGCAAGTTATATCTATGGCAGTGGATTCCCCTTCTATGAGAAACTATCCGATGGGCAAAACTACAATTACATCGAGCCCGATTATAATCGAATGGATGCTTCGCTGATTTATAAACTGTCAAGAGAAAAATTTACGGGCGAAATAGGCCTATCTATTCTTAACCTATTTGATTATGACAATGTGAAGTTTAGTAATTTTGAGCGGGTGCCCTTTTATCAATTAAGTACGGTTTATTTAAATAATGATGCCGTGCCATTTACGCCACTCTTATACCTTAAGATTAAGCTTTAATTGTAAATCTAGCTTTAAACAACCTGAAGTGATTCCATTTTTGTAATCACAGCATCTGGTTCAACAGTAACCACCTGCATAAATCCAAGTGTATTAACATAGCGTACTATTAACCTTAAGGGGGAGTGCTCCATATCGAAGCCAGTGAGGTAACCCGATTTGCGTCGCCCTTTGTGAAAGAAACGAACCTGATCGCCAAGGCAGATATTACGTGCCTTTTGCCACTTTACAATTTGTTGATATGCGCTGCTTGTTTTCATTTATCTCTACTAAGTAACGATTCAAAAGTAAGCATTATTTTGAGCTATAATAATTCCAAAGGCATGATAATGACGAAGCTATAAATCTCTTACACAAACGTGAAAAAATGTTGGATAATCACGCTTCATTATTTCCACATAAAAGAATAGTCCAAAAATTGGATTAAAATCCAATATGTAAACTTTTATAATTCGGCCAATATTTACTTACTTTAGATCGCTTAACCCACATAGATGGAACTGAAAGAAAACGACCAACAAACGCTACTCTCGCTAAAAAATGGTAACAGAGATGCATTCGACACCTTGTTTCGAAAGTATTACCAAAGTCTCTGTCGTTTTGCGTTTAACTTCCTAAATGATGAATCTTTGGCGGAAGAAGCGGTTCAGAATACCTTTATGTATTTATGGGAGAAGCGAAAAAACTATCAAATACCTAAAAGCTTCAAAGCATACATACACCGAAGTGTTTATAATGAGTGCTTACGAATACGTAAATGGGAAAAGAAAACGTCTGAAGTTGAATCTACCTATGCCTTACTTCTTCCAGAGGAATGGACAGATAACGAACAAGAACAATGGAATAAAATTAAACCGATCATCAATAAAGCCATTAATCAATTGCCACAAAAATGCCGCGATATATTTCTGATGCGACGACAAGAAGGATTGAGTAATCAGGAAATAGCAAATTACCTCAACATCTCAATAAAAACAGTTGAAAATCAAATGAGCATCGCTCTTAAAAAATTAAGAAACGATCTTGCTCATGTTCTAAAGCAACTGCCAATACTACTTGCATTTTTTAACTTATAATAAAAATTCCTCAACTCTTTTAGGGGTATTAACTTTGGCATCTCTCTTAATAATAAAAAGCCATGAGAGACGAAGCGCCTATACATATAATTATTGCCGTTCTTGAAGGAAAAGCAAGTAAAGCAGAAGGGGAAACGCTTAATCTTTGGCGCGCTGAATCCGCCAATAACGAAGACTATTATAAATCTATCCGTCAAACCTGGCTTAGTTCAAAAATTAAAAAAGCTAATTTTAAAGCTGATACCGAAAAAGCACTTTTAGCAATTAATAAACGGATGGCGCGTCGTATGTTTATCAAACGAACATCTTATGCCGCTGCCATACTTATAATCTGCTTTGCATCATTGCTTACCCTTCAACTATTTCAACAGGAAACACGAAATACATTTGTAGCTCATGAAAAAACTGAACTGATACTAAATGATGGTACCAGAGTTGTTCTTGCTGAAGGTAGCGTGCTTCAATACCCTGATACATTTAAAAACTCTACAAGAAAAGTACAGCTCCAGGGGAAGGCCTATTTTGAAGTTGTATCAAATAAAAACAAACCATTTATTGTTGAAACAGCTGAAACCAAAACAAAAGTACTTGGTACAAAATTCACACTTCAAAGCAATAAACACTGTGCTGACATATTATTTCTGGATGAAGGAAAAGTTTCCTTTAAAGCACATGGATTATTTGCTTCAAAGGAATTATTACAACCCGGAGAAAAAGCTATTTACTCAAATGGCGCGATATCAAAGAAGGTAGCCATCAATGAGAATGTATCTTCATGGGCAAGTGGTATCCTTCGTTTTGATAATGCTACTCTAAAAGAAATGCTTCCAATTCTTAAACAGCACTATACTACTAATATCGAATTAAAGAATCGTCAACTAGAATCTTTACGATTTAGTGGAACCTTGTCGCAAACCAAAGCGCAAGATGCACTAAAAGTAATTGCCCTAACCTTACAACTAAATCTTTCTGAGAATAACCAAACCTTATACCTTAGCTTATGAAATATTTAATCCTTCTTGTTGTTCTGTTGACTAGTACTTTATATGCACAAACAACAACTGTTGAAGAAACTCTCAATCAAGTAGCATCCAAGTACAAACTAGAGTTATGCTTTAGTAAAGATAGGGTTGACTTATCAGATAGTATTATCCCACCTGTGGATTCTTTGGAGCTTAGCAACTACCTTAAAGAATTATCGCGCTTAGCACAGCTCGACATACAACAATCGGACAAAAGTCTGATTGTAACAAGCATTACCAACAATACACTATTAATGAGTGGTAAGATGGTAGATGCCAAGAGTGGAGAAACTCTACCCTTTGCCCACATCCTGCAAAAAGATTGGGGAACTGGCACCATCACCAACGAAATTGGTCAATTCGAAGTAAACGTCCCTCAGGTATTATCAGGACTGGAACTGCAGTTTTCATGCATGGGTTATGCAGATACAACGCTAATAATACCCCAAACGGATACCTTAGGCTTGATAGTAAAACTCCGCCCGAAACCATACAACCTAAACGAAGTACTGGTGTTACCAAACGGAAACACAGCCAAAGAACTGGTTCGACAAGCCACTAAAAAAATCAAACGCAACTACCATCGCAAGACCTGCCAAATGGAAGCCTTTTATCGACAAACAGGTATGCGCGACACTACCTTTGTTAATCTCATTGAAGCAGCCCTTTTGATTGAAGATAAAGGTATTGATGCCACCATGGAAAGCACAAAAATTAAAGTGGAGCAAATGCGCCGAAGCACCAACTATCTAATTCCTCGCGATAAAAAGTGGGAACTTGCATCTAAGTACTGGGAAAAAATTTTTGGACATCGCAATATCTACTACAAATGCTACAATCGTAATTCTGTTCGCAACTACAAAAGTGAATGGTGGTATAGGCCACTTGTTGATCTGGAAAAGTTCGATTATGAATTTGAAGGTGCCCTATGGTTGGATACAATGAAAGTGTACAAAGTAAAATACACCTATACTTACATTCCTGAAATGATGGGGGGAGGTAAACGTAAAACTGGTCCAAATAAATCGTGGGATGGCGGTTACATTTATATAAATTCAAATGATTTAGCCATCGTTAAGTTGGATTATATCTGGCAACTGAAAGGTAAAATGGCCAAATATTGGAAAGATGGTATCCTTTCTCAAAGCACACGAAGTTATCAGAAAATTGATGGTAAGTATTATTTGAAATACATCAAAGGGCGAACCTATCCCAACGCAAAATCTTGGGTCACTAAAAACCCGGATAATCACGATGAAGAACAAGAAGTAGAATCTCAACAATGGGCTGAAGAAGTGCTGGTGGTTACCAATATTATAACAGAAAAAAAACAACAGGAACGCATCCGATTTCGTGAGAAACTGGCTCGAGATGAAAAAACTCTGGAAAAGAAATACCCTTACGATCCGCATTTCTGGGCTAATTACAACATGGTAAAACTAAAACCGCTGCCTGGTACTGCCATTATAGACTTAGAGTGGGATAAATCACTTGAATTACAATTTGAAGAAAATGGAGAAGATAATGTTGAAAGTAAGTAAGCTTCATCATCGCTTTGGTGATCAAGTAGCCTTGGCCGATATTAATTTTGAGATTACCCAACCCAAACTATTTGTATTTGCCGGAGCCAATGGTTCCGGTAAATCAACCCTCTTCAATTGTATCAATGGTTTATTAATTCCCGATGAAGGTACTGTGGAAATAAACAGAGATGAAATAGGCCTTGTATGCGAACCATTCAATACCGAGGGCAACTTAACTGTGATGCAAATTTTGCATGTAGCCGCATCCATTAAAAACACATCTGTGGATGAAATACAACAATGGCTGCATTTTTGGGAAATGGATAAGCAAATCGATAAATGCTTTAAGGCCTTATCAGTTGGAATGCGTAAGCGTTTGGCAATAATATCATCTCTAATAGGTAATCCAAGTTTATTGCTTTGGGATGAACCATTCAACGGACTTGACCCCTTGGGTATGGATAAACTGCGGCAGCTAATATCTCAACTATTAAGCGAGGGTAAAACCATTTGTTTATCAACACACATTATTGGTGAATTAGGAGATGATGAGGCACAAATAATCATCCTAAAAAATGGACAAATAGCAAACGAACTAACTTCCTCTGAACTTAAGGATGATAAAACTGATATACTCGAACTATTAAATGCATAGCTCCTCTTCATGACAACTATATTTAGAAATGAACTCAACTTTATAAAAGGTAAACGTTTTTATTTACCGCTATTCAACTTACTTATTGTACTAGGTATCTTAAGTCTGCTGAATTATTATCTAGCCAGTAACGATATGCTCGAAGGTAAAGATTTAGCTCGTCAGGTAAGTACACAAATGTTATCTTCTTCGATAGTAGGACTGTTCTTTATGATATGGCTTTTACAGCATTACGTACATTTATTTCGTTGTGGGTATTACAGTATGTTACTTAGTTTTGGTATCAATCGCCACCAATTATTTTGCTATCTAATTTTACAAATTACTTTATATAGTCTCCTGTTTTCAATGATCAGTTTTACAGCGTGCTCTGTAAGCGGTTTATTCTTTACAGTTTGGCCCTGGCAATTATTTATGGCTAGCGATTATAACTTGATAATTTCAATGCAACTCATGTTATTTGGCTTAGGTACTTTTGCCGCTTTACTTTCAACCATTCGCTGGAATCATCTGCTTGTTTTACCTCTACTCTTTTACTGGTTGCTCGAACGTTGGATGCTTAGCTTGTTACGAAAAGAACATGAACAATTAATTAACTATTTTCCTCTAAAATCATTTACTAATCTGGTGGGGAGCGAAATATTAGATTTACAACAAATGCTAATTAGTACACTCTATATTTGTATTGCAAGTGTTGTACTATATCGTATTATAAAACTCAAAGCCCTTATCTAAAAATATTAAGTATGAAAGCTCTTCTACCCTACCTCATTAGCTTAGGTTTTGCCATTATTATTTTTAGCAATACAGCACTCACCAAATGGCATAAAAATCAATTTTTTAGAAATTATGAAAGCATTGATGAACCCATTAGAAGCATACTTGAGCAAGATGATTTTTTAAGCGATGAAAAAGATGCAAAGATTCTCGTTATCAATCTTTGGGCAACATGGTGTCAGCCTTGCCAGCGCGAAATACCACACCTCAACAAACTGCTTGATAAGTATGAGCAGGAAGGGGTTTTATTTCTCGCTATTAATGGTGAAAAGAAAAATGAAGTGAACGAATGGATAGATCTTCAAAAGCACGAATTCAGCTATTTTCAACTTTACGAACAAAAGCCATTGATGAAATACCTGTTTGAATTAAATCCAGATGAAAGCTTTAAAAAAGGTCAAAAACCACAAGCCTTACCAACCAACCTCATTATTAAGAATGGTGAGCTAATTTATTACAAAGCTGGGTTTTCGAAACAATCTATTGAAGCCTTAGAGGCAAAACTTAGTGAAATATTGAAAGGTGAAAACTTCCTTAATAAAAGATTTTAGATAATTAAATTAATCGTTCAACAGCATAATGCTGGCAGTTAATAAGTATGGTCGATCAATTACTTAGCTACAAAATAATAGGATGTACATATTATAAGTGTCCAATTGGTCATTTATTTTAGCTTATTGAAACTAATCGATGATCTAACCGTTAACCAAGCATCTTATAGTCAAAATTAATACGTGATACCTTGGGAATAGATTATACTTTTAAAGATGTTGTAAATTCCTTTAATACAGTCCGAGAAGATATTATTGACTTTACTTCTCGTGTATTTACAATTTTACTTGGGCCGCTTTTAATTTATGGGATATATTTTGAGCGCAACCTTTTTTCTATAATGACAATAGTCAATACTTTAGTAATCATTAGCTTGTTGCTTTTAATATTACAAAAGTTAAAGCTTGGTATAAATGTTAAGAAAGTACTCTTGCTTTTTATTCTATTATACTGCAACCTCTTTAGTATATATAACCTTGGTTTTTTTGGTGGTTCTCAATATTTTATGATATTAATATTTGGCTTAACCACATTTTACTTCAGAAAATGGTTTGCCTTGTGCATTAATATTTCAGTAGTGGTTTACTTTTTTATATTTATGCAATTATATACAGGTGAGCAAATTGATTATTCGTCACCCCCAGCTGTGATGGTTACCAGTAAAGTAATTTGGCTTGCTGACTTTTTATTGTCACTAATAATAATTACCATAGGTGGATATGCCATATACAAAACCTTCAAATCGTATAGCCAAATAGTTAGGGAGCATGTAGATAGCTTAAAGAAATTCAACTACACTCTTGATAACCTTCCTATACCTGTAGCTGCTTTGAAGGAAAACAAGCAAATTCCTTATTTTAATGAAATGTTCTACAAATACTTTGGTTATGAATCGGAGGAAATACCAAGTTTCAATCATTGGTTAAAATGTGCTTACCCAGATCAGAAACATAGAACAAAAGTGGGTGAGTCCACAGAAGAAATCATGAAAAAGGCATTCAAACTTCAAAAACAATTACCTATAGAATACCATGATTTTAAAACCAAAAATGGCGAAATAAAGAGTGCCGAGGTTCACCATACATTTTTGGGAGATACAGCCATCTGTGCCTTTGTGGATCTGACTGAACGAAAGCAAAAAAGAAGGTTGATAATTGAAACCATGATGCAGGCCGAAGAAAAAGAGAATCAACGCATTGCGCAGGAGTTGCACGATGGAGTTGGCCCATTGTTATCAACAGCTAAAATATATGCCCATAGCATGATGGTTGATTGTAATTGCAGTGATAAAACCCTTTATGGCAATAAACTTAAAGAGCTATTGGATAGTTCAATAAAGGAACTTCGAAATACCATTAACAATGTAAGCCCACAAATACTTCAGCAGTACGGCTTAGTCTCTGCAATTGATTCCTTTGTCAAACATATCGAAGCAGTTACAAGCATTAAATTCAAATTTGCTGCAAAACCATTAAATATAAATTCACCTTTAATTGAACTAACCATCTATCGAGCAATACTTGAACTAATCAATAACTCGGTCAAATATGGAAAACCATCGCAAATAAACATTAATCTCGACAACATTAATGACACTTTATGCGTCAAATATAAAGATAATGGTTGCGGCTTTGATTTTGAGAAGAAAAAAAGAACTGGATTTGGTTTATCAAATATTATAAATCGAATTGAAACTGTTGGTGGAGAATTTGACCTCATATCGAGCCTAGGTGAAGGTGTAGATGTAAATATATGTTTTGACTTATAGAGTAGTTAAATGATAAAAATCGCTATTGTTGAAGACCATAAAATGGTAAGGGAAGGACTAAGAATATTGATTAATCAATATGATGATATGGAAATTGTTGCCGAATTTAGCAATGGAAATGATTGGTTACATAGTCTTAATAATCAACAATACGATGTGTCATTGATCGATATTGATATGCCTGTTATTGATGGTATATCAACACTTACGGAAGGTTTGGTTTTGAATAAGGATATAAAAGCCATCATGCTGACCATGCATGATGATGTTAATTATTTAAAGGAAGCTTTTATTAAAGGCGCAAAGGGTTTTGTTTTAAAAGATATGAGCGTGGATGAACTGTCTATAGCGATTCATGAAGTCAACAACGGACATACTTATTTTTCAGATGATTTTTTAAATTCGGTTGCCTTAAGTTTGAAAAAGGAAAAGGATGCGAACCATCGCAAGACGATAGATAACATCTCACTAAGTGAAACTGAACAACAGCTCTTAACATTAATTTGTAAAGGATACACGAATAAAGAGCTTGCCGAAGCCCTCTTTTTAAGTGTCAAGGCCATTGAAAGTCAGAAAACAAAATTAATGCGACGAACTAAGGCTAAGAATAATGCAGGACTTATTGTTTGGGCCATTAAAAATCAGCTTGTTAAGATCTAATGATTTAAGCGGAAAATCCCTATTGCATATTTAGGGATTACCCTATTCACTTATAGGGATTTCACAGAAACCTCACATACACCACGTCCGTTAAATAGCCAATGAATAAATCAAAGGTTTATAAGGTTATTTTGGTTGACGATTGTTCTGAATTTCTTGAGGGGCTACAACTTTTTTTTAATAGTCTAACAAACTATCAAGTAATCGACACAGTCAATGACGGTAGTGAAATTGTTAATCACCCGCTTTTAATAGAAGCCGATGTGATATTAATGGATGTAAATATGCCAAAGTTAAATGGTATTACTGCAGGGCAGAGAGTTAATTTCCAATATCACAACATTAAAATGGTGGCCATCACTTTGAATAAGGATCGGGTTTACCTCGAAGAGCTTATACGCGCTGGCTTTAAAGGTTTTGTGGACAAAAAATACATCGTTGAAGAATTGGAAAATGTATTGAGCACAGTTATGAGCAATCAATTGGCATTTCCTAAAAATCTACTATTAAGCCTCGGTCTTTAGGCTTGTTTTGTGAATTATTAATTTCATATATAATACCAAAAATCTTTAGTACAGATGTTTTCAACAAGTAAAAACCACGGCTTTATAGTCGTTGGATTATTTTTATTATTCAACCTAATTCCCATAAACGCGCAACAAGCCGACGATGATCAACCATGGTCAGTTGGTGCTGATTTAATGACACGTTTTTATTGGCGTGGAGCGAATCAAACAGTTTCACCTGCCTTCCAACCATATATTGAGTATGGAGTTGGTGCCTTTACATTTGGAACCTGGAGTTCATATTCATTCTCGAAAGAGCCATTTCAGGAAATTGATGTATATGCATCTTATCAAATTAAAAATGTTCGGCTAACTGTATACGATTACTTCAGCCCCATCGACTCGATGGATGTATCGCATCACTATTTTGATTGGGACAAAAAAACAACGGCTCATGCAGTTGAATTGATACTCGAAGTTTGGGATGCCTTTGATACTGGTTTCGCTTTGGAAGCAGGTCTATTTATTTATGGTGATGATAAAGATGAAGATGGTAACAATCTTTATTCAGCCTATTTCGAGCCGCAATATAATTTTTCTAAAGGAGAGATGGACGTAAAATTGTTTGCCGGATTTAGTCCTGGTAATAGTATGTATTCGGATGACTTAGAATTTGTTAATATTGGTTTGTCGGCCACTCGAGAGTTGCATATTTACGATAACATCACTCTGCCTTTTACCGCTATGTTTGCCATTAATCCAGCCACTGAAAGTGTATTTATGGTAGCCGGAATCTCATTCTAAAAGGCACTATCGTACACAATTGATCAAAAATGAAATCACAATAAAAATGAAAAAATTAGGATTAAATGCAAAACTGAATTTTTATATAATTTCAGTTTTTCTATTGATATTCAGTATTACAATTGGTGTAATCATCTACAATACATTAACAAAAGCAAAGGAGGATGCTGCAACCATCTCGAAATTATACGGAGAGGAAGAGGCTGCGCACGTGCAAAATTATTTGGAACAAGCAATGACTACAAGCGAGTCGGTAGTCGAGTTAATATTAGCGTTAAAGGAAAACGACTACGCCGATAGGCAATTGGTGTTAAATTTGCTAAAGCAGGTTATGCAAAGTAATGAAAACTACTTTGCAGTATGGACGATGTGGGAACCCAATGCATTTGATGGTAAAGATGCGCATTATGCTAATATTTATGGCCAGCAGTTGGGTCACTTCTCGGCCTCTTGTTTTAAAGAAGATGGGGAATTATCATATCAAAGTTATGGGGCTGATGAATCTAATTATGTGAGTGATGATGACTTAAATGAATATTCAGAGTCGTACTATGCTGTACCAAAGCAGACTATGAAACAATTTGTTGATGACCCAACTGAATATAGTTTTACAGGTCTTGAGAAAGATATGGAAACCACCATTTCAATTGTAACACCTGTTATTGAAGATGGTGTCTTCCTAGGCGTAGTAGGTATCGATATTGATTTTCAAACACTAAAGGATTTAAACAATCAAGTACGAGTATATGAAACTGGATTTGCCTCTATCATTACTAATAATCAAATTGTAGCAGCGCATCCCAATAATAACTATGCAGGTGCTAAAATTGACACTTTGTTTAATGCATATAACGAGGATCTTTCCTCCAGTATAAAACAAGGTAAGGTATATATTTTAGAAGCTGAATCTGAATATTTAGATAAAACAGTAGCGCGGGTTTTTTCACCCATCGAACTGGGAAATTCAGAGAAGCCTTGGTCAATAATGATAGAAATACCAGGAGATGAGATCATGGCTGATGCTAAGAGATTATCACTCATTATATTGATAATTGGGGTTATAAGCACGCTTGTCATGCTTTCAATCGTTTTTATGATCTCTCGAAGTATTACACGTCCTATTGAGATGATAACGACTAAGATGAGTGAGATAGCTAATGGTAATTTAACCATTGAAATTAAACATTCATCACGTAAGGATGAAATTGGTATACTAGAAGATTCCTTACTACGAATGACGCATAAAATAAAGGAGGTTGTTCGTGTTATACAGGAAGGTTCAGATAATATCACAGCAGCTAGTTCTCAGTTTAGTTCATCAGCGAGTCAAATTTCAAGTGGTGCAAATGAACAAGCTGCTTCAGTAGAGGAAATTTCATCTACAACCGAAGAAATTGCAGCCAATGTAGAACAGAATACTAACAACGCCATAGCAACAAAAAAGATATCAACTTCAGCCAAACAAGGACTTGAAAATGTGAAATCAAAATCCATCGAGAGTTTAGCTGCGACGCGTGTTATTTCAGAACGTATTTCTGTTATTACTGATATTGCTTTCCAAACTAATATTCTTGCCCTAAATGCTGCAGTGGAAGCGGCTAGAGCTGGAGAACACGGAAAAGGGTTTGCTGTAGTGGCGGGTGAGGTTCGTAAGCTGGCAGAAAGTAGTAAGCAGGCTGCCGATGAAATTGTTAACAGGGCAGTCAACAGCCTGAGTCAAGCAGAAGAAGCTGGTAAAGAGCTTGAATTGATGTTACCAGATGTGACACAAACCATGCAACTGGTTGATGAAATAGCAGCGGCTAGCAGTGAGCAAAATAGTGCAACTACTCAAGTAAATGCTTCTATTTTGGAGTTGAGTAATATCACTCAGCAAAATTCAGCTTCAGCAGAAGAATTAGCCTCAAGTGCCGAGGAATTAGCTTCTCAAGCTGAAAGTCTTAATGAAACAATTAGCTATTTTAGAATTTAATAATATTATCAATTGGAATAACTGATTTGATAATGTCTTTTGATATGATCTTAATTCTCAAATTATGAGAATTAAGATCATACAAAATGTTAAAAAAAATCAATGATAGAATAGTGCTAATAAATCAGCTTGATAATTCAACTAACTTCAAGATTGTTTTCCAGTTACGAGTAGTAGCTCCAACTTTTAACTTCTTCTCAAAAAAGTTATTTCCCAGTTTGGTGTCTCTATATTGTTTTGTGCTATATAGAAACACACTACTACCAACAATCTCAAATTCATCATCCCCAACATCAACTTGTTTAAGCTTGTTGATAGCCTCCAGGGCTGGTTCCTCTTTTAATAATGTTAAATGAAGTCGATCCACATCAGAAGAAGCATTTTTATAATAGGGGTTACTTTCCAATAAGCTCTTAAACTCTTGTGCCGTGCGAACCATTACTGGTACTTCGAAACCAAACTTTTTAAGTATAGCCTTTTCAATTTTATCAGCCAGATTTACATTACTTTCCTTCTTCGTTGAAGAAAATACAACGTTACCCGACTGAATATAAGTTGAAATATCAGAATAGCCCATGTTCTTAAATAGCTCTTTCAAGTCAGCCATCAGAATTTTTCGTTTTCCACCAACGTTGATGCCCCTGAGTAATGCGATGTATTTGGTCATTAGATATTTATAATGAGTTATTTTATTTTTTCAGAACTATATCCATCCTTCACAAATCCATCTTCTCCAGTCACACGAATATGCTAATATATTGTTCCTACCAATCTTTGAATAAGCCCATTTTTATTTATTACCCAAAGCACTTGATAATAACCAGCGCCATCACTATTATCTTGATAAATGAAAAATGTTTCGTTCTGCTCATAAATGGTAAAATCATTATCACACTCGAATAGGTTATTATAGAATGCTTTATGAATTTCTATGTCCAATCCTTTCAAATTAACATTTATCGATTTTATCTCTACAGTAGGTAATTCTCCATCAGTACCCCAAAAAGACTGGCCATCTATCAACTTAATAGACCTATTACTTATTTTTTCAATTACCCTATTAGTTGAGTTAAATGAACCTAGCACATACGAGAACTTAAAATCAGAATTAGTGTACTCATCAAGACCTCTTATTGGCAATAACCGAGATTTATGAATGAATCCTTCAATCAAATTATAATCTGAACAACCAAGTGAAAAATCATTTTTAGGAATATATACTAGTATCCAATCAGTTGTATCCTTCACACTATGATCATACCAAAATGCTTTATTATCTTTAATCTTAAAAATAATATCAGATTCTAATGACGCTTTACTACGAACGTTAGTATAACCATCAACATCCTTTATAATAGCAATTTGAGCAACAACAGTGACTGAATAGAAAATAAAAAATAAAGAAAATATGTATCTCATCAGATAATCAATTAGGTAAAGATTCCTCCCTACTTCACATACTTATAACGCTTAATACTCTTCTTTGGGGTCTTCTCAAACTCCTCAGGGAAAAGCGTGATCATCTGTATGTTCATGAATGCAGGTAATATCTTATTTACTTCCTTTTTTATGTCATCCAGTTTTGCTTCAATCTGTTGTTGGTTTAAGCCTTCTCCATCCGTAGCCTCATAATCGGGATATACTAAAGCTTCCAGTTTACCATCATGGTCGCGTACCAAACACTCTTGCACATATTCCATCGATGTGATAGTTGCTTCTATCTCCTCAGGATAAATATTCTGCCCCGAAGCTCCCAAGAGCATATTCTTACTTCGTCCCTTTATGTAGATAAAATTATCGTCATCAATGACACCCAGATCGCCCGTATGCAGCCAACCGTCTTCATCGAATATTTCATCGGTGGCTTCCTGGTTTTTATAATATCCTAACAAGGTATTTTCACCCTTCACCATAATTTCACCTACCTTATTATAAGGATCGTCTGAGTCAATCTTTACCTCCATTCGATCAACAAGCTTGCCAGCAGAGTATGGACGCGATTCGGTCCATGGCGCATAACTAATCAAAGGACCACATTCTGTCATTCCATATCCAATGGTAAACGGAAAGCCAATCTTACGCAAGAAAACCTCAACATCCTTATTTAACGCAGCTCCACCAATAATCATTTCACGGAATTCTCCACCAAATACCTCAATAAGCTTTTTCTTGATTTTTGAGTACACCACCTTGTTAAGTCCTGGTATCATCAACATGGCTTTTACCTTGGTATCTTCCAATTGGGGCTGAACTCGTTTCTTAAATATCTTTTCAAGAATCAATGGTACCGACAAAATAATATGAGGCTTTACTTCTCTAAATGCCTGAGTAATCACCTGGGGTGAAGGTGTTCGTGTTAAAAATGTTGTATGGCAACCCATTACAAAAGGCCATAAAAACTCGAATAAACAACCAAACACATGTGCCAATGGTAAGAAAGAAACAACACGCTCCTGTGGTTTCAGAATCAAATGCTCGCTCGAATAAGTAATGTTTGACCAAATGCTTCGGTGCGGAATTAATACACCTTTAGAAAAGCCTGAAGTACCCGAAGTATATGAGAGTACAAGTAAATCGTCAGCAGGAATTTCGGGGAAGCTAAGCTGGTCATCACTAAAGCTTTTTCCGTCACCTTTAAATAAAGCTTGTGCTTTTTCCACAGCCTTTTTTAAAACCCCATCCGTATTATCGTAAAGTGTAGTACATTGATTAATGGACACGATCCCTTTAATCTTCGCCATTTTAGTTTCGTCAAGCTTATCGTACAATAAATCGGTACTGAACAGCAATTTCGATTCAGAGTGATTGACGATGTGATGTATATCCGACGAATTAAAATCGGGAAGAATAGGTACGATAACTGCTCCATAGCTTATAGTTCCCAAATACACCACTGCCCAACTGGTCATATTTCTACCAATCACAGCAACTTTATCACCTTTGGCAATCCCGAGTTCTTTATATAATTGGTGTATGCCTACAATGCGCTCGCCCACTTGAGCATATGTGATAGATTCACCTTGAAAGTCGCTAAATGCAACAAATTCTTTATTGTTTTTTAATGTCTTCTCAACTAAACTTAAATATCCATTGCCTTCCATAACGAAGATTTTATTTTCTAACTAATTGATTTATTGCTTTAAAAGGTAATTTTAAAATGACCAAAAGCATCTTACAAAGCTATTTTCGTGCCATCTTGTTCAAAAAATGCCAACCTAAGGTAATAAATAATTAACATTTCAGGACTCTTTCGTTTTTAATAAGCTGAACTAAAGCTCTAATTTTATATTTTTGTTGAAAACATGTACTCATGAAGAAAGCCCTTATTGCCATTCTTGTTCTCCAAGTTTGGTCGTGTTCAAAACCACAAAAAACACCATTTCTTACTTTTAGTTCAGATGCTTTATCCATTACTAAAGTTGAATTATTTCAACTCAAGAATGGTTATACGCTGTCTGATGTGGCAGCATTTGATGAAGATCTGCAACTTTGGGCCTTTCGTTCAGATACTGTATTAACCGGCATTTTTGAACTTCGAATCAACGATAACAAAAAAATTCCTCTCATCATAAGTGATGCTATGCCTAGCGCTATTGTCGAAAATAAAAAAGAATTAACAATAGATGGCAATCATGAAACACAGACACTTTGGAAAGCTAATCAACTTGTTAATCAATTTGAAGAGTTCATTAATAAACAAGCATCTAACTTCCCCGATTCACTTTTAAGTACTGATTTTGAATATCATAGAGATTCTGTTTTTCGCTTAATCGAAAATTCTAAAAATGATTGTCAATCACGTATTCAGCTATTGATTGAAAAGCATAGTAACTCTATTTTACCTCTGCTACTGGTTCAACTTAAAGCAGGTAATCATTTGCTATTTGATTATAATAAAGATGCCGAAATCTATTATCGCATTGATGAGCTCTTATACCAGAAATATGCCAACTATCAACCCGTAAATAATTTTCATATGCGTGTTGATTCACTTCGACGTTGGATGACATACACATCTGTTTCGAACCCGGGCAGGCCTTTACCAGATATCAGCGTGCCAAATGCATGGGGCGATCCAATTGCACTATCCAGCTTTAAAGATAAAAACACACTTTTCGTTTTATGGAATTCACAAAACGAGTCAAGTCGAATATTCACCAAACAATTACGAAGGTGGAGTCGTCCTTACCGTTTGAAAGGTCTTGAAATTTGTATGATATCGCTCGATACGGACAAAGAAAAATGGAAAAAAGCCATAAAAGAAGATAACCTGCCCTACTGGCATTTATCCGACCTAAAAGGAGAAAAATCAGCTGTGTATAGTGATCTAGGATTAAATTCCCTTCCAACCTTTTTATTGGTTGATAAAGACGGCATTATCATTGCAAAAAATAAGGATTTAAACAGTTTAACCAATACGTTAAATGAATACTTTTAATTGATCTTTGACGAATAAGTTAATTCAAGACATAAAAAAGTATTACGAGAAGTAAAAAAAAGTTAGAAACAGGATTAAAGAATTAATCCTATATTTGAGCAAATTACCGTGACTGTATCAGTCATGAAAGAAAAACAAAATTATAATGATGAAGCAGAGTCTATTACTAGTATTAATTGTGGTGTTGGTAAGTGCGTGTACTAACAAAAACATGTACAAAATAAGTGGTACTATTGAAAATGGTGCTGATAAGGTATTGTATATTCAAAAAATGGATCTTAACGAAACCACTACAATCGACTCGGTTAAACTTAATAAGAAAGGTCAGTTCAGTTTTAAGGGTGATCGCTTAATGGAGCCTACTTTCTTCCTTTTGAAATTTAATGACAGCAATTACCTAACACTATTGGCCGATTCTGTTGAAAACATTGAAGTATCGGCCGATGCTGCTAATCTTGAAGAAAGTTATCAACTGATGAATTCATATGGATCGGTGTATGTTCAAATATTTAATCGCAAAATGCGCAAGTTAAATATTGAGATGGAACGTATTATTGTAGATTACAAAACAAGCGATAAACAAGGCAAAGAAGAATTAGTTAAGGAATATAACCAATTAATTACAGAACATAAAACATATGTAGGTCAGTTTATTATGGATAACCCACGCTCATATGCTGGCTACTATGCCTTATTTCAGCGCCTGAATGATAATTCACAAGTTATGAATGTGATGGACAAACAAGATCAGGTTTATTTTTCAACACTGGCTACTAGTCTAAAAGTATATTACCCACATTCAGAAAGAGCAAAACATCTTGAAAGTTTTGTTTTAAATGTAATATCACAGCAAAAGCAGGCTAAAATGAAGGAATACCTTATGAACAATGCAACCGCCGGTTTTCCTGATATTGAAGAAGCTGATGTAAAAGGAAACAAAATTAAACTATCATCATTAAAAGGTAAAACTGTGTTGTTATCATTTTGGGCATCATGGGATGAAGCATCACGCAAAGAAAACAATCATCTGAAAAAAATGTACAAAAAGTACAATAACAAAGGATTTGAGATTTATCAGGTTTCACTTGATCGTAGTAAGGTATTATGGGAAAGCGCAATTGTTAATGACGAACTTCCCTGGATCAATGTAAGCGACCTACGTTATACTGAATCTCACCCGGCAAGGCTTTACAACGTTCAAAATTTACCTGCTAATTATTTGATTAGCGCCGAAGGTGAAATAATCGGTAAAAATCTTTTTGGCAACCGCCTTTCCGACAAATTATCTGAACTATATTAATACAAGTTAAAATATTTAAAAAAAGCCGCTTTCGTTTTCGTGAGCGGCTTTTTAATTTAAACATCACTAATTCAAATAAGTAAGGCATTAGAAGTTCTGAATTACAGAATATAATCGTCATCTATTCGAAACCAAAACATGAGCTTTGTATTAATTTGGTAGAAACCTGATTTTTCTGATATCTTTGTGCCTGATTACACCTAATTAGTTAACATAAAACACATGCCACTTTCAGAGGCTAAAAAAATATATTTTGCTTCAGATGTCCATCTGGGTGCTGCCGGAATAAAAGATCACCGCAGACATGAGATGCGCTTCGTTCAATGGTTAGATGCCATTAAGCAGGATGCTGAAGAAATCTATTTAATGGGTGATATATTCGATTTCTGGTTCGAATATAAGAAGGTGATCCCACGTGGTTTTACACGCTTTTTAGGTAAACTCTCCGAAATTACAGACAGTGGTATTCCAGTGCATTTTTTCACGGGTAATCACGATATCTGGATATTCGATTATTTAAGTGAGGAATGTGGCGTTCAAGTACATCGCGAGCCACAGATTAAAACCATTGAAGGTAAAACGTTTTACCTGGCTCACGGCGATGGACTAGGTGATTACGATAAGCATTATAACTTCCTTAAATCAGTATTTACCAATAAATTTGCGCAATGGCTCTTTGCTATGGTTCATCCTAATATTGGTATTGGTGTAGCCGATTTTTGGTCGGGTAAGAGTAGAGAAAAAAACAATAAAACATACGGAAGCCATTACCTTGGTGATGATAAAGAATGGTCAGTTCTTTATGCTAAGGACGTGGCGAATGAGAATCAAATCGATTACTTTATTTTTGGTCACAGACATGTGGCTCGAACGGTCAGTGTGGGACCCAAGAGTCAGTTACTGTTTTTAGGCGATTGGATAAAACTGTTTTCCTACGCCGTTTTTAACGGGCATTCTGTGGAATTAAAGTATTTCGAACAAGAACAAAAAGTTTGATATAGAAAAGAATTAAACATGGAATCAAAAACAGGGATTTATGCTGTGGCAACCGGTTCAGGAAGTTACATTCCTCCCATTGTAGTTGAGAATATCGACTTTGCCGATAATCGTTTTTATAATGAAGATGGCACAGTCATTGAAACTCCAGGAAAAGAAATTGTTGAGAAGTTTGAGTCGATCACCGACATAGCTCAACGTAGATGTGCCGAAAAAAATCATGTCACTTCAGATTTGGCCATGTTTGCAGGAAAAAAAGCTTTGGAACAAGCTAATTTTGATCCTGAAAAACTTGACTACATCATTGTAGCACACAATTTAGGAGACATGCGGCATGGTACCATTTACCCTGATATTCTGCCAACATTAGCTTCGAGGGTTAAACATAAATTAGGCATTAAAAATCCTAAAACGGTTGCCTACGATATTACCTTCGGTTGCCCTGGTTGGACTCAAGCTATGATTCAAGCCAACTACTATATTAAATCAGGTGATGCCAAAAGTGCCTTGGTAATTGGGGCCGATACCTTAAGCCGTGCTATGGAGCCTCATGATCGCGACTCGATGATATTTGCCGATGGTGCAGGAGCTGTGTTGCTCGAAGCGCGTGAAAGTGATGAGCCGGTTGGCATTTTAAAACATGCTACACAAACCGACACTGCTGAGCACATCGATTTATTAAGAATGGATGAGCCTTACAATCCTGAATTGAAAGGTGAGAATCTATTTTTAAAGATGTATGGTCGCCGCTTGTACAACTATGCACTTACTAACGTTCCGCAATTAGCAAAAGAGTGTCTTGACAAGAATGAGCTTCACCTCAGTGATGTTAAAAAAGTATTGATTCACCAGGCAAATGCCAAGATGGATGAAGCAATTCTGAAACGTTTATTCCGTTTGTATGGCGAGCGTAATGTTGATTATTCAGTTATGCCAATGACAATTGGAACCTTAGGAAATAGCAGTGTTGCAACGGTTCCAACGCTCTTCGATTTAATTCAACGAAACGAGTTGGAAGGACATGAATTAAACAGCGGTGATTATGTAATGATGACTTCGGTTGGGGCTGGTATGAATATCAATGCTTTTATGTATAAGATGCCGTAACTGAAAAAATACGATACAACTAAGGGCAGTTTTCAACATTGGGAACTGCTTTTTTTATACCTTAAAATTTATGAAAATCATACCTTCCTATTTTTCCATTTCAGCGGTTTAAAGATGGGATAAATCAAGACTAACAACATATAAAAAGGATAGAGCAATTGCCCAATCAATAATTCTTTAACGCAAATCGGATAGGCAAAATAACCATAAGCACTATTTAATAATCGTACATCAGCTATCAGCTTTATTACAATCAATCCGAGCAAAAAAACGCTTATAGTAGGACTAATAAACGATCCAATGATTAAAGCAAATAAGCACAAATTCATAGCGAAAGTTAATACACCAATCTTTATAATATGCTTATCGGAGTATGACTTTGCTTTAGCCGCCCAGCGTGCTTTTTGTGAAAGCATCTGAGCAAAAGATTTTTGCACACTACTATAAACAATGCTTTCTGGCGATTTCAAATAGTTAATTTTCATGTTGTAACGCTTAGCCTCTTCCAGTAAAAACATGTCATCGCCTGATGCAAGCTCAGTTTTTAGCTTAGCCTTTAAGTAGAATGCCTTTGTACAAGCCATGTTAGCCCCATTCATCATTATAGGCTTACCGCTAATAGCAGCTGCAGCACCACTTAGTTGTAGAGCTGCCATTTCCATTACTTGAAATTGACCCAACTTATTATTTGAAGAAAACAATTGGACTCCACCAATAATTAAATCAGCTTTTGTTTTCTGATAAAAATGACTGATAGTTTTAAGCCAATTAGGCTGCAGTATACAATCAGCATCACTCGTTACTAATAACTCATAATTTGCCTTTAAAGCACCCATTTTTAAGGCTTCTTTTTTACCATGCCTGGTATTATTAAGCAAATGAACAGTTACAGGTATTTTTGATTGATATTGCTTACAAATTAACTCCCCATTATCCTCCGAATGATCGTTTACCAAGATTAACTCCCAGTTGCCATAAGTTTGTGAAGCCAAAGAATCAAGCAATTGTTTCAGATTTGTTTCTTCATTTCGATAGGGAATAATAACTGAAACCCTTACCTCTTCGATCGTAGTTTCAGCCTCAAATATTGGTTCATTCAACCATAATTTACGCCAATACTCCATCTGAAGAAGATAGGCCAATGACAAACCAATAACTGCGACTGTAGCTAATATCATTATAAAATTGATGTGAAAAGAAATTCAGTTAAATGAAGAACGGTTCTTTATAGTGTTACACCAATAAAGAACCGTTCCCTAATCTTATCTATTAAAAACTATCTCATTCTGATAGTATCATACTTTTATTTACGCTTGGTTAAAATCCAACTTTCCATCTTATGCTTCTCCAGCAACTCTTCTTGCTTAGTCTGTGCTTCGTATACTTTCGCAAATGATTCAATACTTATCAAAGTCATTGTGTTACTTTGAATAGCCATACAATTCGCATATCCCATTCCACGTAACTTCGCCAAATATTTATCCGCATTATTCGTATCCTTGAAACTACCAACTATCAAATGGTGTGGCTTAGCATTATTAACCACAGCTTTTGGAACAACCGTTTTTGTCTTTGCCTTTTCTACCTTTTTAGTTTCAGGGCCAGCAACAATACCATCTTCTTGTTTTGGTTTAGTAACTACTTTTTTCTCTTTTACCTTAGGTATCACCTTCTCCGTTTTGGCAGGTTTTTTAACTTCCTCCTTCTTTTTGTGGAAAAACACAAAATAAACGGCCATAACTGCCAAAGCAATTATGATAATTGCAAAAATGAATATAGATCGGTTTCGTTTGCTATTATCCTCTTCGATGTATGAATGTGAAGAAGAACTAGTACTTGTAGATTCTACCTTTTTAATAATCGGTTCTTTTGGCTTGTCTTCAACTTTTGTCGTCTCATTTTCAACCTCAACCAAAGGAGTTTCTTTCAGAATATCTATCTCTTCAGTTTCCTCTGAAATACCTTCTTCTACCTCCTTAACATCCTCTGTTGAATCAGCATCAATATCCAATAAGGTATTTTCTGTTTTTTCCGATTCTTCTACACCATTAATATCATCGGCTTGAGAAAAACGCAAAATGCCAGAGGCATCTTTAGTAAACAAACCTAAACCTTGAATCTCATAGCGACCTTCCGAATCAAGTTTTTCTTTTAAGGTGTCCACATAATTATCCACTAGTTTGTTGGCCTCTTCTTTCGAAACTTTGTCGTGTTCAACCACATGGTCGATCAACAAGCCATCGTTGAAGCTCAAAAAATTATTGAATAAAATAGTAAAACCATTTTCCTTAGCAATAATGAATGCACCAAAGTTAGGAATGATAACCCGGTTATTCTCTTTAATTAAGGAGAGTATATGTTTTTCCATGCTCTTTACTAGATCAGGTTAGCAATTAGTATTCAAGGCTTAAAGATAATCAGATTTCTAATAAAGAAGTAAACCTTGCTTCTATTTTTACACTTTTCCATCCGAATATCGTCTTTTACCATATGAATTTGTGGAAAGAATGATGGTGCCAAGAAGTGCAGGAACAACCACATTGATCAACCAAAGGGAAAAAATAGCCAATAAAATTAAGGGCATTTGTGCCTCATAATGATTGAAAACAAAAAGAGATACGCTTCCGCGAATGCCCAAATCTGCCAGAAAAAATGATGGTATGAGCGTTATGAACAAAAAGTAGATTGGACTATATAAGATAAAATCAAAGAAATGTATGTCTAACCCAAATAACTTAAAGCATACAAACAATTGAAAATTATAAATTAAATACCTCAAACTGGTCCAAAAAAAGGCTTTTGACCAAACCAATAATCGAAGCTTTTTTAATTTTAAAATCCAATAACGCACTTTTGAGTTTCTAAAAATAAATCGTTTAAAAATTACAAACAATATGACTATAACGCTTATCAACAAAGCAAAGTAAATTCGGTTGTCAGTAAATAATTTGATATTATCTAAGCGAATCAAATTCGCTTGAAAAAAAATCAGAACCAGAATCCCAAACAAAAAAATGATCATGTTTTGAATCATTCCACCAACGGTGGTCATTATAACAGCATTTAAGCGATGTTCCTTTGGAAGTAGCACCATTCTGCCTCCAGGTTCGGCTAATCGTGCAGGTGAACCAATTGCAGATAAACAGCCTGCCAAATATTGACGAATAGCTTTAGTAATATCGAGTTTAAGGTAAGGTGCTATAAGTACCTGCCACTGCTTAGATGCAGTAAACACATTAAACACAAATAGTACGGTTAGCAGACCAAGGTACCAAAAATTAAGATTCTTATACGAAAGTACATTACCCAACGTAGACCAATGCTCGAAATGAAGCAGGCGTATGGCAATAAAAGCATACGCCAATAGTGCCAAGATAATTATTACTAAACGATTAAATAGTGCTTTGTTCAAGTTTAGTTTCGGCATTACCATTCGATTTATTGAGAATAGGCAACATAACAAAAGCTAATAATCCAACCACAATAATCATGGCATTTTGCGCGGCATGAACAACCAAAGCAAAGATACCAGCTTCATGCGCATCAACGCCATAAAGTTTTAAAGTAGCAATCACCATAAAGTGCCAGGGGCCAATGCCACCTTGAACCGGTGCCAGCATGCCCAAACTTCCGGTAAGCAATATGGTTATTCCTGCATGTATTGTCAACGAAGCGGTTGATTCCATACTAAAGAAACAAACGTAAATCATTAAAAAGTACATCAGCCATATGAAAATAGTATGAAAGACAAATGCAGGCTTATTTTTTATTTTGCGTATCGATCCTAAACCATCAGCAAATTTTAACCACAAACTCTTGACTTGTTTAAGCATCTTTAATTGATCAGAGAATTTGAAGAAGACAAAAATGACAATACCAATCGATATTAATAAGCCATAAAAAATCGGAGACGAAAGAACTGTTGCAAAGGAATCTATATTAAGATATTCACCAAAAAAATAAGTGATCAAATCAAATTGTAAAACCAAAACTGATAATGCGATTAATCCCAGTACAAAAACATCAACCAAGCGTTCAGCAACAACAGTACCAATAACACGAGTAAATGACATTTTTTCGTACTTGCTCAATACGCCACACCGCGATACTTCACCCATGCGAGGAAAAACCAAATTTGCGAGATACCCCGTCATTACGACCCAAAATGTATTATTAAACCTCGGCTTTTTCTCAACTGGCTCTAACAACAATTGCCAACGCATTGCCCTACTCACGTGACTTAGAATTCCAAGAATAATGGATAAACCTACCCAAAAGAAGTTCATATCATTTCGAAGAACATCAGCTATTTCATCCGCTTTTTGGTCTTTGTATAAATGCCAGATTATGAGAATTCCAAAAACGGGGAATAAAACATATTGTATCGTTTTGGAAAGGAGCTTCTTCAAAATTGATCGAATTTAAAAAATTAGGTACCTTCATAAGCGCGCAATAACTTTTGATTACATACCTTTGCGGCCAATTAAAGCGCCGCAAGATAACAAAATGTTTTGCACAGGCCAAAGGCTTAACACGGCCTTCATCAGGCTAAATGAGGCAAAATAAAACAGATGACAGAGACATGGTAAAAGCAAAAAAGCATCTTGGACAACATTTTCTTACAGACCTTAGTATTGCTGAGCGCATTGCTGAAAGCCTATCTGTATCGCAAAACCAAGTTGTGGAAGTTGGACCAGGAACGGGGGTACTAACACAATACCTCGTCAAGCGACCAAACATCGACCTTAAGGTTGTTGAACTAGATATCGAATCAGTTGAATACCTAACTGCGCATTATCCCGAATTGGATCAACGTATACTCTACAAGGATTTTCTGAAGATGGATATGGGTGATTTGTTTAAAACACCTTTTTCTCTGATTGGTAATTTTCCATATAATATATCTGGCCCTCTGTTTTTCAAAGTTTTCGAAAACCGTAATCAAATTCCGGAGGTAGTGGGAATGTTACAAAAAGAAGTAGCCGAGCGTATTGCTTCTGGTCCGGGCTCAAAAGTTTATGGTGTATTAAGTGTTTTATTGCAGGCCTTTTATGATATTGAATATTTATTTACGGTTGAGCCACATGTATTTAATCCTCCTCCAAAAGTAAGATCAGGAGTTATTCGATTGATACGTAAGGATAATGAAACCATCGATTGTAATGAGAAACTTTTTGTACAAGTGGTAAAAGCTATTTTTCACCATCGCCGTAAAGCCATTCGTAATTCGATTAAAGTAATCGATTTTAATCGCGAAGCCATAGCAGATCATGTGTATTTAACACGTCGACCGGAGCAAATGAGTGTGGATGACTTTATCGAACTCACAAAAATGATTGAATCCAATCCGAACGTATAAATGAACCCATAATAATTTCAGCAATATGGTAAATTTTGAATTAACCAGAGAGTATCTCGAAAACTTGCACGAACTTATCCAAGCAAAGGATGAAGAGGCTTTATCTGCCTTATTGCAAGATTTACACCCTGCAGATATTGCTGAAATATATGAAGAATTAACCATTGAAGAAGCCAAGTTCATCTACTTTCTTATTGACGATGATACGGCTGCCGATGTTCTAACTGAATTAGAAGAAGACGATCGTAAAAAGTTCCTGGAAAGTCTTCCGAGTGAAGTTATCGCTAAACGTTTCATCGATAATATGGATTCCGATGATGCGGCAGATGTAATCGGTGAAATGGATGATAAACGTCAACAAGAAATACTTTCACATCTTGATGATGTTTCCACTGCTGGAGATATTGCTGACCTTCTTAACTACGACGAAGATACGGCGGGTGGATTGATGGCCAAAGAACTTATCAAGGTTAAAGAAAATTGGAACATACCAACCTGTTTGCGAAGCATGCGTCGTCAGGCAGAAGAGATTGATGAGGTATATTACGTATATGTTGTTGATAGTGATGGTTTGTTAAAAGGGACGCTCTCATTAAAGCGCATGTTGTTAAGCCCGGTTGATTCCATTGTAAAAGACATCTACAATTCAGATGTGATCTCGGTTAAAGTCGATGTTGATGGTGAAGATGTTAGTAACATCATGGACAAATATGATTTGGTGGCTTTACCGGTTATCGATTCTGTGGGGCGTCTTGTTGGAAGAATTACCATTGATGATGTGGTCGACGTTATTCGTGAAGAAGCCGAAAAAGATTACCAATTGGCTTCTGGTATTACCAACGATGTTGAAGCTTCTGACGGCGTATTCGTTCATACAAGAGCACGTATTCCTTGGTTGCTAATTGGATTATTTGGTGGAATATTAGGTTCTCGTGTGGTTGGAGGCTTTGTTGGTATCTTAGATGAACATCCTGAATTAGCCTTTTTTATGGGTCTGATTGCTGCGATGGGTGGTAATGTGGGAATTCAATCATCTGCAATCGTCGTACAATCTCTTGCTTCGGGTAATCTTGGATTAGACACTACTTGGTCTAAACTATTCAAAGAGTTGTTCATTGCTTTACTCAATGCAACCATTCTTTCGGCACTTATATTTATTTATAATATGGCCGTAGGAGCCGATATGGCCTTAGTAATAACAGTGACTGCAGCCATGTTCTCGGTTGTTATATTTGCCAGCTTATTTGGCACCTTTGTACCACTCTTATTAAACCGCTTAAAAATTGATCCAGCAGTAGCTACGGGTCCCTTCGTGACTACTCTAAACGACATCATTGGCATGTTTATGTACCTTACCATTGGTAGTATTTTCTTTGCCATGTTCAACGGCTTATAAACAGGTACATAAAAATGGTATTTTAACCATTTGTACGTTGCACTGTTATTATCTAAAGTAATAACCTTATAGAAACAGTATGAATGAAATGTGGAATACCCGTTTCAAGGAAGAAACGTTCTTTTATGGTCAGCAAGTTAATGAAGTGCTAAAAGAATTTCTTCTTCGTGAAAAACCTGGCAAAATACTATTACCAGGTGAGGGTGAAGGTAGAAATGCTGTATACGCGGCAAAATTAGGATGGCAAGTAACGGCCATTGATTTTAGTGAAGAAGGTAAATTTAAAGCCGAAAAATTAGCTAAGCAAAACCAAGTTGAAATAAACTATATCGTTCAGGATGTAAGTACTTATGAAGCTCCTAGTAACTTCTACGACTGCATTGCTTGTGTTTTCCTTCACATGCCACTTGATTCCTTTTTTGAAATGATTAAGCAATTAACAAAGAGTTTAAAACCAAATGGTAAACTATTTATAGTTGGTTTTCATACAACACAATTAGCTTATAAAAGTGGCGGGCCAAAAAATATAGATTGGCTCTATTCTCAGTCCAGCTTTGAAAATAGTTTGAAGGGTTTTAATATCATAAATAATTCAAGTTTCACCACTAAACTAAATGAGGGTGAAGGCCATTTAGGAGAAGCCGCAATTCATATTTTTGAAGGTCAGAAAATAGATTAAGAATGTAAATATTTTTTGCACGATATTTGGTTGTAAGATTACCTAACACTAATTAAATAACTTATGAAACGTATTATTTCAATTGCTTCGCTATTATTGATTTTATTACCAATTATTGCTCAAGTTGGTACGAAAAACTTTATCGATCAGCCTTATATTGAGATTAATGGTAAAGCTGAAATGGAAATCGTTCCGGATATGATATATTTGAAAGTTGTCATCAGCGAAAAAGATAATAAAGCCAAAACATCACTTGAAAAACTAGAGCAAGATATGCTTAAGTCATTAAAAAATATTGGTTTAAATATGAAGGATGATGTTTCTGTAATTGATTTTACAAGTAATTTTAAATCTTACTGGCATAAAAAATCAGACATCTATTCATCGAAAGAATTTGAACTAATTGCGCATGATGGGGAGACTGTTGCGAAAATATTCACAGAACTGGAAAAATTGAATATCTCCAATATTACCATTGCCAAACTTGACCATTCTAAAATAGAAGAATACCGACAGGAAGTAAAAGTAAACGCAGCCAAGGCAGCCAAAAATAAAGCTTCGAAATTACTTGAAGCTGTTGGTCAAAGGGCAGGTAAAGTTATTTACATGCAAGAGAATAGAAATTACTATGCTGCTCGAACTAATAACATGGAAGCCAATATGCTAATGAAGGTTAGTAGCGATAGTAATTTTAAAACTAACAATGTAATTGTAGAGTTTCAAAAGCTAAAACTGGAATACGAAATAATGGCTCGATTTATTATAGAATAAGCCACTACATTATAACACAAAAGCCACACTTCAATAGAAGTGTGGCTTTTGTATTATAAAAAGTTATATTTTTTACTGAGGATTAATCTCTGAAAGCGCTTCGCTAACGTTAATCACATAATCACCCAATTTTTCACACTCCGAAAATAAATCATTAAAAATAATACCTGCTTCATAGGTATATACCTTATTCTTAATGTTATCTAAATGTTCAATTTTCAATTGATTACGGTAGTTATTTATCTCCGTTTCAATGAATTTTGCCTTTTCTATATTGGTCTCCTCATTAGCCTCATTAAGGTTTTCGAGCATAACAATTAAGGCTTCATCTACCAAATTAAACATCAATTCTAACTTGGTTAAAATACCTTCACCAAAATCAACATTTGCATTTCGCATGCGATTTATGGTACGAGCCAGGTTATAATTACTATCGCCAATACTTTCTAAATCATCAACCAGCTTAAGCATCGCTCTAACACGTCTGCGACCAATTAAACTAAGTTTACCCTGATTGACCTGTGTTAGATAATTAGCAATTTCAAGCTCAACATTATCAGAAATGCCTTCGTATTTTTCAATTCGAGCAAACTTCTTCGTGAATTTACTATCCTTTTTGGTACCCATTAATTTGCGCACCATACCAAACATCTTATAAGTTAAATCACCAAACCAATGTATTTCTTTGCGCGCTTGTAATATCGATAATTCAGAAGTTGACAACATGCCTGTTGTAATAAACTTCAATCGGAATTCTTCATCACCATCATTTTCTTGTGAAGGAACCATTTTTATAACTGCCTTATTAAATAATGGCACAAACCATATAAAAATAAGCACATTAAGAATATTAAACGATGTGTGGAATAATGAGAGTGCAACAGGTATGGAAGATACTGATTCAGATGGTGAAACACCATTTTTATTTGTAACAAATTGATCTATACCATCAACAAACCAATTGAAAATGCACAACATCCATATCACACCCATAATATTAAACAACAAATGGACTCGTGCTGCACGCTTAGCCGAAACATTACCAACAGCAGCGGCGATATTAGCCGTTATAGTGGTACCAATATTTTCACCCATTACCATAGCAGCAGCCAATTCGAAGGGTATCCAACCTTGATTACACATTACAAAGGTTAATGCCATGGTAGCACTAGAAGATTGAATAACAACCGTAAGAAGCGCACCTATAAACAAGAAAAGAAGTGTAGATCCGAAACCTAAATTAGTATAGTGCTGCAAAAAGCTTAGAACTTCAGGATTTTCTTTGATATTTGGCACTGCACCCTTTAAGAAATCCAATCCAAGAAATAATAAGGCAAATCCAACTATAAATTCACCCCAAGAACGTCGTGTTGAGTTTTTTGAAAAGATTAATGGCAAGCCCAAACCAATCATTGGCAGTGCATAAGCACTAATATTAACCTTAAAGCCAAACAATGTAATGATCCATCCCGTAACGGTGGTTCCGATGTTAGCACCCATAATTACACCTATGGATTCAACTAAAGTCATTAAACCAGCATTAACAAAACTAACCACCATAACGGTAGTTGCCGACGATGACTGAATAATAGTTGTCACCAAAAATCCTGTCACAACACCAAGAAAGCGATTTGAGGTCATGGCTGAAAGTATCTTTCGCATTCGTGAGCCAGCAACCTTCTGAAGAGCCTCACTCATCATCTTCATTCCGAAAAGAAATAATCCTAAGGAACCAATAAGAGTGAGCAGATCAAAGAATGAATAATTCATAACTAAACCTAAGTTTTCGAACTAATTGATTGATTAAAATTGAAAGCTCAAATATCTTAAAATTTTCAATTTAATAACCTTTAGGTAACCTTGATTTAATATTTTTTGACAATTAGAACCTTAGTTCAGAACCTTTCTACATAAGGCCTATATAAAATTACTTTAGTATCAGTTCTGAAGATGAAATGATACTAAAGCAAAATGTTCTATTCTGAAACTATTCTAGGCCCAGTTATCAAATTAACTTATCCAACGAAATGGTGCTATTAACAGAAGAAGAATACACATGTAATTATTAGACCTATAAGTGTAAACCATTTACCACGTTTTGAAAAACTATGTTTTCCTCGACTAAGAAAGAGTCCCGAAATAGCAAAGAATACAAGTGAAATAGCAAAAAAATCAGCCATGTATTTCCATCCTTTAATAGTGTTATAGTGTAAACGATGCACAAAATCAATCAAGAGACTTCTGTCGTATGTTTCGTAATTTAACTGTCCGGATGAACTAATATAATGACCTATACCACCTTGCAAGTACAATTGCATCCCTCCTTTTTGAGACATTATATTTTTCAACTGTAAATCAGGATTTTGCTTTTTCCAATAACTTGCCAGTTCGTCCTTATTTAAATTACTGCTAATATAAACTTGCCGTTTATCTGTTGAGTAAGCGGTTATTTTGTGGTTAAGTAAAATACCTGATATTCCATAAATTAATACAATGCCAACAAAAAAATAGCCCAGGTCACGATGAATGTTCCTGAGCCATTTACGCATATTTTTAGTGTTCATATTATTCCCCTAAAACTTCATAGTCGATTCCATTTACATAGTATATTGGATAATAATCTTTGTTGTGCTCTTTCATCCAATCACGCATCTCATTGATATTATCAAGTTCTGCACTACAATGTTCACCACCATCTTCAATATCATTCTCCTGGGCCTCAAGTTTTGCTTGCCACTCATCCATATATTGTGTCGATAATTTCTTCACTTTAAGTATTCCCTGAACTTTCATTTGAGTACCTGTAAGTTCTTTATTAAAACCATTGATTTTACCACCAGCTTCAACACGTATAGAAACACTTCCATCCTCTGATTTGATAAAGCAACGTCGACCGGAATGCTTGCAAACATGACTCACCCAACCCCTAAAAACCACTTCTTTATCAATATTGTCTACTGCATTTTGTAAAACTTGCGTTACATCCAATACCAAAGCTTTTGGCTCAGTTTCCTTTACTGATTTTTTGTTTTGTTTTTGACCGCATGCAACAATTATTACAAGCGATAACATTATTAATACTACGTTCTTCATAAGACTTTATTTTGGAATTTTTAATTTTTAAAAATTATACTGGGTATTAAACCAAATAGACCTGTTAGAATTATCCATACAGTATTGAACAGTGGCCATTTACCATTTTTGTTACTTGCAAACCAACCATAACTTATAGCCAATAAAACATTAATTAGTAAAACCCAGATTTTGGCAAACTTTATAAATGGTTTTATGTAATCACTCGATCCTGATTTAAATCTGAGTTCAAATGGTAGAACATATGAAAGAATAAAATCTTCCTCAACGGGTCGTAAGATTGATAAACTATCCACTATTTCTTTTGTACTTGCCTTTAGAGCATACGATTCTTTACCTCTGACCGACAAAATATTAACATTCCAGTATAAGGGATTAGCCATAACCATCATTCGATCCTTGTTTAAATCAAACAAAGGAGTTTTAATTTGTACCACCTTATAACCATCAGTTGTTATAATATAAACCTTGTTTTTATCATCGAATACAAAGGCATAAAAACTCTTATCGTTTGGTTCTTGTGTAGCGATAAAAACCGGGTTGATGCCTTCAGGAAAATTAGTGTTACGAAGAAACGGCTTACCATTAACCATTTTCAGGTGAAATATTTGCCCCTTATTATCTATTATGAAATAACCCTCGTCGTATGGCTTACGTGTACTTGGATTACCATAGGCAGCACGCGCAGGAAATACAAAACTACTTTGCTCAAAAACGCGCATAAAACGTGCTGACTTTTCTTGATCAACCTCATTTGTTATTGGATTTATAAACTCAATAGAATTCGTTATACGAAATACGTCGCCTGGCATCTCCAATTTAACACGTCCTGAAAACGATTCGAATAAAGTATAAATTGGTATCGAAGGTGTATTCTTGTCTTTGGCATTATACCTGTAAAAGAAATTACTTGCATTTATTTCTTTGGTTGATATGGCTTTACCATTTATAGAATCAGGGAAGCGTCCATCAGACAATAATTGTCGATAATAGAATAATGGTAAAATACTATCAAAATCTGTTTCGGAATAAACCTTGCCATTATTTAGGTTACTCCGTACGAGCTTATTTTCTTTTTCATCAAAATCGATGGAACAAAAAGCCTCTTCGATAGAACTGTAATATGTAAATACATTTTTACCAGATGTATCAGATACAATATGATACAAACTAGGTATTTGCCATGCCAAAATTAAGGTGGCTAATATTATTATTGAATATCTTATAAGTTTCATATGATTATATTTTTTTCTATTGCCTCCCGATAGCTATCGGGATGGAACTCGCCTGAAAAATAATCATTCTCCTGTGTGAGAAATTGTAATCATGGCTCGTTTCATATTTTCTTATTTATTAGCCTTGTTTACCTTCTTTAAAACGTTTGATAGATAATAGTCCAAACGGAAAAATCCATAGACTTACAATCAAGAATAAACACATTGTATGTTCATATGCTGCTGGTGTACCCGACAACAAAAACAGATAAATTGTACCGATAGCCAGGAGTGAATTAATTCCGCGCCTATTCCAAACAGGCTCTAAACAAATCATAGCAACAAACATATAGGTAACAAAACCAGCAAGGTACCATGGAGCAATGGTTTGTAATGAATTAAGCATAAACTCAAATGGGAAATAAATACTCGAGAAAATAGTAAATGCTAACATCTGAATGAAAAATACACATAGCAAAACACCCATTCCATACGTATGCATCAACATCACAACTTTATTTTCATTTAATGGTAAATGAAGCGACAGCTTAATACGTTTTTGAACTATCTCTGGAAAATACTGAGCAAATCCAATACATAAACCAGCAGCAATCGGGAAATATTTTAATTCTTTAAAAATGAATTGTTTTCGATTAACAATAACATCCCACAAATGCTCCATCCCAGCAATACGAAATGAACGTCCTGCTTTCAGCATGATATAAGCCGATAAAACAATGGCGACCAATGCAATGCTAATGGAGAAGATGCGTGTCTTTTTCCATTCCTTATATAAAAGTGCTTTTTCCATTTTTTAGTATTTTCCGGTTAAGCCAATAAAAGCTTCTTCAAGCGTTAGTTTCTCCTCCTTGATTTCTATATCATTAATTCCACTTTGGCTGAGCAACTTAGCTACTTCTGACTTGCTTAGCATCGAATAAACCTCAGTTTGTCCTTTTATGGATACCGGATGATATAAATCTTTTAAATGATCAAAAGCACTTATCCCTTTACTTTTAAAACGGTAACGACGAAAATTTTCCAACAAGTCTTTAACTGGCATTTGAAGAATAATACGGCCATAATCCATGATCATGCAATCATCTATCAAGCGCTCCATATCTTGAATAATATGCGAAGTAACAAATACAGTTTTTTCTTCGGCTCGAGCATACTCACTCAAAAAATCAACAAACAATACACGATAGCCTGGGTCAAGTCCCATTGAGAAATCGTCCAATATCAAAAGTTCAGCATCTTGTGCCAAAATTAATCCAAGCGCCACTTGAGATTTTTGACCACACGACATCTGCGACAGCTTTTGTTTGGGGTCAACTTTCAATAATTTCATTAAATCCCAATAAGCTTCTTTTTTCCATTTCGGATAAAAAGCTGAGTAATATTTCTCTATCTCAGCAATATTCATGAAAGGATACTGTACATGCCCTTCTATCAATAAACCGACTTTTTGTTTGGTCTCAGGCGATAGTTTAGCTGAGTTTTCTCCAAACATCAAACACTCGCCACTACGCGGTTTTAAATAGCCATTAAGTATATTTATGGTGGTTGTTTTCCCTGTTCCATTTTTTCCAAGAAGCCCAAGAATACGACCTTTAGGAATTTCAAAATTTAAATTCTCATAAATACAGCGCTTACCATAATAATGAGTGAGGTTTTTACATTGTACTATTGCTTGCATAGTTTAAAAAATATAAGCTAAATGAATAGATGTCTGTTGATTATTTATTTGTGTTGAATTGGCATTTTCATATTTAAGTGCCAGGCAAATTGTACTGCTGTTTCTCAACTGATAATTGTATTTGAATTCGAATTGATATTGAGAATATGCCGCACTGATAAATTGAAAATATGGTAAGATTAAATCGCTGCTCACTTTAGTATCAGGTAAGCCTTTTAAACTGGCATTTGTTGTATTGTAATTCAGATAACTAGCTACAAATTCAATAAATGAGTCATTTAAATGGTACTGAATATATGATTTAACTTGCCATTTATTAAAATTGTATTTTAAAACACTCACATCCAGATAGTCTTCATTATATTGACCCATCTGGTAAAACGCTTTTAAAATGTACTTAACTTTCACTTGTCGTTTGGAAGACAACATAGCTTCGAGTGTAAGAACATCTGTTTTTTTACTATAATTATCACTTTCAGTAAGTAATCGTTTGTCAGTTAAATCTGTATTGGGCTCAATAATCACTGTTTCGTAAACCCGTTCTTTTCCGTTCCCTTTCCGGTGCTCGCCTTTTAGTCCAAGACGAAATTCCGAGTTATCAGTTTTGTTTTGCCAACCAGCTTTAAAATGAATATTCTCAAAGCGATAAATGTTAGGAATAATATCACTCATACCCATCTCATTTATACTTTGTTGAAATAATATATTTGCATAAATACCCTTAACTATTGGGCGAATTTGCATGTTTGCTGACCATTTTTGCATGGCATAATAAATACCATAGCTCGATGCTGTTTGTGATAGTTTATAGTCATAGTAACCTAATCCCTCAAGCATATAGAAAAAATCTTTTCTCCCGCTATCATCATAAATACGGGTATCTGAATCTTGCTTGTAACTTTCAAAACCAATACTAAATCCACTAGAATATCGACTTGTATTATATTTAATACCAGGTACTATTCTGATTGAATTGGATATATTTTTAACTCTCGGATTAACCGTTTTATAAAGAATTTTTGCCAAAAAACTCCCTTCAATTGCCAATGTTAATTTCTCAAAACGATGGGCAATACCACCGTTAAAAAAGTAATGTTCAAATTCATTTGTTCCTTTGGTTGTGTCCGCCACCCAATATGGGCCAATCTCTTCGATTAAATCCACATTATTCCATTGTACATTTTCGGTATTACCCTTTTTGTAATAAACCTTGCTAAATAAGGTTGTATTGTTCTTTATATTGTACGATTCGATATTTAGCTGCCATGTATTGGATTTATTTCCATGTATTGGATTATTCAACTTCGAATGCTTCCAACGATTTAATTTCAACTGCAAATCATAAAAAGAGGAATGGTACAATCCATCCTGCATAGCTGGGTTACTTAACCAAACTGAATCAACTACTTGTTTGGAAAACTGCAAATCAGCCACTTTCACTACTGATTGTGACAGTAGTGAAAATGGCATGTTTGCTATTATAAATAAAGCTACTATTGCATAATTTTGTAATAGCTTATTTTTCATTATTTACCTGGCATTGGTGTTACAGTTGCCTCAAAATCATTGGTCGAATTATTTGTATCCTGATACACCTTACGACCATCTACTACTTTTTCAACTTTACGACGTACACATTTTCCATAGCGTTCTGTACCTTCATCACCACAATGCGCCCATCCAGCATCTAAAGACGAAGACAATACTTTAGTTGTAAAACTAGTTGGTGTGCTCATCTCAACGGCATCTAGAATCAAATCATTTGGTACTTTAACTCGAAACTTTGGTATGCCCGATGCAGTTTGACCTTCAATGGTATTATTGGTGATAAAGCTTTCCATTGAACCTTCTGCCTTGAAAATTACATAAGACTTGAAACCACGGTTATGAGGTGTCCAAATTGAAGCTGAGTATGAAAAATTCTTTATCATGTTTGGCACTTCAGGTACATCACTATCCAATTTATGCTCATCGTACCATTCAAAATCAGCATGGCTTAAATCATACGAATTAGCATTCTCCAAAGTATGATTAATCGCTAAATCAGCTAATATGACACTTTCTCCTGGTTGTATAAGGTAATCATCACCATCCCCAGGTATTGTATACACCGTACCAGCAACAAAAGCATCGTTGAGACTAACTATTGATTCCCATTCATATACATCACTATAAGTTCCCCCATCTGACTCACACAAAGAAATACCATCGGCATATAATGGAACATCTGAGTTATTAACTAATTCAAAATACTTGTCTTTATAATATGATTTATCTTCTGGCGTTCTTGAACCTGTAAAATAAAGCTCTTTAAGCACCCAGGAGTTACTCACAATACTTACCATCAAATCGACAGATTCTTTTTGTGTTGCACCAATAACACTTAAGTTTTCGATGGAACCAACTAAATAGGAAGTAGCATATTCCATGTTACTATTAACTTGTAGGTTATAAATGCCCTCATTCACCACAATTTGTACATAGCCATTCAAGTCTGTTACTCCAGTATATGTTTTATTGGTCGATTGACTGCTCAATGTTACATTTAAACCTTCTTTTTCTTCCTCTACTAATTCGTCAGGAATAGTAACCTGAATTTCTAAAGTAGTTACTGGTGTTACTTCATCATCTTCACACGAATAACATGTGGTCATAATAGCGATAGCAAGTAATAGCTGTAATAAAAATGTTTTTTTCATAACTAATAAATATTTGTTTTAATATTATATTCTCAATTTAAGTTCTGCTCCAAAATAGAGGCTTGAAGGCCCACCGATTGTATTAGATTTTCGTTCCAATTGACGACCATATTTATCTGTATAGGATTGATAATAGCTGAGTAAACGATTAACATAAAAAGCTACTCGTAAATGTTCGCCAATTTCTTTTGTCATTTTTATATGCATGTCCAGTGAAAGGGGTATTGGATCATTATCAAAATAATGATCATTGAATGACAGCATTAAATGTCGTAAGCTTGGATCATCAGCATCCGTTACTTTATAATCATGGATAATTTCGTCACTATCCATATAATATAAAGGGTATTCCGATTGCCATTCAATTTTTCGATTATAATACCAAACCGCTTGTGTATCAAGCGTAAATATCATTCGTAATAATGGAATGTGAGTATCAAATCTGAAGTTGGTATTAAACTGTTCCTTTTTATAATTTGTAGCACCATAATATCCAACATATGGATACTCCTCATTGAATAATACCACATTAGGATGATCTGTATCTATAACCTTACTTGAGTAATAGGTTTTAAACCAAGCACCAATCAAGCTTATCTGTGTGTATAAAGTATTAATTTTAGGAAATGACATGGAATATTCAATGCCTTTCTTGTCTACAATACTACCATTGGTATAGTTAGTTATACCATCAAATGTTTTTTTCGCATTGTAATCAAATTGATTTAGGGTCGGTGGAGCTGTTAATCCTTCTGATGATAATGATGATGGATTGTAACGGTTGTAAGTTAGTGAGCGATATACCCTTTCTGAGGTAAAGCCAGTATCCATGTATTCATGAAAAAGTGTAGTATTAAGATTAAACCCATTCCAGTTAACTCCCAATGATAGTTCCTTTTTCTCATTTCGAGATGCTTCTAACAAATGGTTGACAGGCTTATCAATAAAGGTTCTCGTGTAAATTGTTCTTAAATCAGGATTTTGTGAGAAATAATTTAGTTCAATAATATCAGAATAAACATCGTGAGGATAGAGGTGATACGTAATAGGTAACTTAGTATGTACACCGTATCCAAAACCTAACCATAATTGTACATTGGATTGTCCGGATTTAATAGCAGGCAGATTTATCCGAGCATTAATACGCGGATCGAGATACACTTTATTACTTAAAGTATAAGCAGCATCAATACCTAAAAGCTGTGAACTTCTTAGTCCAATCTTTGTATTAAAAGAATAATTTCCAAGCTTAAAACTGATATCATCTTCAATAAAAACGAAGAATTTTGTTAAAGCTGGAATATCATTAAAATTTCTAGGACGACTTGATTTAGTGCTACTTGATAAAGGGCGAGTAACATCATATATTTCTCCCTGTCCACTATTTTTAACGGATGAAACATTCGTCCCGATTAATAACTTATGGTGAGTACTACTTAATTTAAAAGCTTTATCTAAGTTTAGATTTGCATAGATATCTTGCGGTTTGCCATCAATTTTAATGTAAGCCTGATATTGAGAAGGTAGATAAACAGCCTTATGAACACCTTCATTAACACTTATTGGTTGTGGCAAAGGTCCATTTACAGAAATGAATTTACTACGTTCAAGAACATCACGTGTTATTGCATAAGATACATCAAAACTTAGCTTATCGATCACCTTGCTCTGAATGTAATAATCAGCGTTAAATGATGCATTTATTTTTTGATAATCAGCAGTATAATAATCCTCTTTTCCATTATTTAATTCGGGATCAGATTTTTCACTGTCAATAGTTTTTATATACCTTAGATTAAGCTTTGTAATTAAATTTTTACCATAAATTTTAAATTGTTTTTTATAACGAAGAGATGACGTAATACGTTGATAGTTATTAAGTGGATTGCGTGGATCACTGGTATAATCGAGGTAATCAAGTCCTAGATTAATATATCCTCCTCTATCTGATATTTGCAATCCTTTATTAAGTGAAAATAACTTGTTTTTGATATCCGTTTTAAAACGTCCTACCCATTGCGTTAAACCCGATTTGGGTGTAATAATGATGGCTCCAGAAGTTAAATCACCATATTTTGCAGAAGGAATTCCAGTAATTACTTCTACCTTTTCAATATCATCAGTACTAATTTGGCGTAAATCATGACCTATGCCAACCGTATTATTATCGCTTATATCATTATCACTGTGGAAGGAGCGTTGAAGGTTTCCGTCATTGTTTTGTGGGATTTTATCAATAATAATATTAACACCCATAGAGGTGTTATTGTCTGAACCTACTTGTCGTAAGCTAATTTTATTGGGACTACTCATATTCGGATCTTGTGTTAATCCTCCGGGTAGTAATTGTAATACTTCAGTTAACGATGAGGGTTGAATATGTTGTAAGGCCGTTTGATCAATTAATGAAGATGAACTAATCTGTGCATTGGTTTTAGCGATTACGTTAATATCAGGCAATGCTAAAGTTTGTCGTGGTAATTTTATAATAATTGGGGCAGTAGGAATTTTTATAAGCGTATCCATCGATTGGTACGATAAACATCTGATAGTAATACGCACCTCATTAACTTGTGGTATTGCTAAACTAAATTGACCTTTTAAATCAGTGATACACCCTAATGATTCGTTGTTTAAAACAACACTACAATATGGGATTGCTTGTTTTGTCTGTGCATCTAAGACAATTCCTTCAACTGATAATTGTGCATTAGTATAAAAATGTAACATTGCTATAGCAATAATTACATATCCTTTTTTCTTCATTCAGATGTCGATTAGTCGAGCACAAATTTACTTTGCGCCAATTGTCCAATCAATCATCATATTTAGGTAATTATTATAGGTAGTTATTTGATAAAATCTACCATTATCTTTCGTTTGACCACACAAAAAAATCAATAGTTCCTTCGTGTTTAATTACTTAGTATATTATTTAAACAAAAAGATGGGAGTAATTATTTATGGGGATGCGTATTGTTTCAAGCGGGAAAGGGAATAAAACAATTGTACCCCAATTTCAATAAGAATTGAGGTACTAAAATTTAAAAAAATCTAATCAGTTTAATAAATTACAAGTAGCGAAATAATCGATAGAAGAAAAATCTGAAGAATTAAAAAACGAACTGGTATTTCAATATTTCTAATACTACCTTTCAGGGAATTCATTAAAGCAATTCTCATAATACATTAATTTTTAATAGGTGATAAAACCTTAATTATTAATACTCAAATACTATTCCCGATCAATAAACTTAGACGTAAGTGTTTATTAAAGGTTGCTTTATTTCTTAAAAAAATCTCAATATTTTAAGAAATAGAATATTGGCAATACATCTTATTAAAAATAACCTACTGAATTTCATACACTTATTTCAAGTGATAAAAAATAATTTAATATTTAATTCCTGAACTTTTTTGTTTTAAGACTAAATAATCTTTTATTTGTTGTCGTATATGAAACAAACAGTTACTCATATAATTTCTACCAAAATCGATCGCATTCAGCAATCGAACAGTTCATCGTGGAACATGATGATGTGTATGATGATGACAAGATAATTGTCACAACGCATCGTATCTGAAAATCAAACAAATTTCAAAACAAACAGACCGGTGCGTAAGCAACGGTAGATTTTGATTGTAAGAACATTAACCATAAAAACTAAATACAATGTCTGATTTTCATTTTGAAACACTACAATTACATGCAGGGCATGATGTGGACGAAACAACGCTTTCGAGAGCAGTACCAATTTACCAAACCAGTTCTTACCTTTTTAAAGATTCGGAACATGCTGCTAATCTTTTTGGTCTAAAAGAGTTTGGCAACATTTATACTCGAATACAAAATCCTACCACGGATGTATTTGAAAAGCGTATCGCTGCATTGGAAGGTGGAGTAGGTGCTTTAGCAGTTGGATCGGGACAAGCAGCTCAATTTATTGCCCTCACTAACTTTTTAGAAGCCGGTGATAACTTTGTTTCCACATCCTACCTATACGGTGGTACTTACAACCAATTTAAGGTTCAATTTAAACGCCTGGGTATAAAAGTAAAATTTGTTGAAGGCGATGAACCTTCACTTTTTGAAGCAGCTATCGACGAAAATACTAAAGCTATTTACATCGAAACTATTGGTAATCCTCGTTTTAATATTCCTGATTTTGAAGCCATAGCTGCTATTGCTCAGAAACACAATATCCCACTGGTTGTAGATAATACTTTTGGAGCTGGCGGTTATTTATTTCGCCCAATTGAACATGGTGCCAATGTAGTAGTAGAATCAGCTACTAAATGGATTGGCGGACATGGTACTTCAATTGGTGGAGTAATTGTTGACGGCGGAAACTTTAATTGGGGCAATGGTAAATTTCCACAATTTACCGAACCATCAGAAGGGTACCATGGCATGAAATTTTGGGATGTATTTGGAGCCGGAAGTCAATTTGGCAACATTGCATTTATTATTAGAGCAAGGGTAGAAGGTTTGCGCGATTTTGGAGCGGCATTAAGTCCTTTTAATTCCTTCTTATTAATTCAAGGTTTAGAAACCTTATCACTCCGAGTAGATCGCCATGTTGAGAATGCACAAAAAATAGCCGAGTGGTTAGAAAATCATGAGAAAGTAGATTATGTGAGTTATCCAGGATTAAAATCAAGTGCCTATCACCAGCTGGCTAAAAAATACTTAAAGCGAGGATTTGGTGGTGTATTAAGCTTTAAAATTAAAGGTGGAACAGATGATGCTGACAAGTTTATTAACAATTTAAATTTAATCAGTCATTTAGCGAATATTGGTGATGCAAAATCTTTGATTATTCACCCTAGTTCAACCACTCACGAACAATTATCGCTCGAAGAACAAAAGGCTTCCGGTGTTGAGCCAGGCTTGCTTCGTTTATCTGTTGGAATAGAACATATCGATGATATTAAGGCAGATATCGAACAGTCATTTAATAATCTGTAAAAGTTTTATTCTTACAGATAATGGGTTATTATTGAATTATAACATGTTATTAATTAAAACTTTATATTAAAATCACCCCTCCAACCTCCCCTAAAGAGGGAGGCTAAGTCCCCTTCAGGGGATTTGGGGTATTTTTAAAACAATTAATTCGCTTTACTTTTGCAGACAGAGCATGAACCACAATAAACTTTAACCATGAAACAAAAATTAAACATCGGATTATTTGGATTCGGCGTAGTTGGACAAGGATTATATGAAGTATTACAAACCAGTCCTTCGTTTGATGCTGAAATTTCTAAAATTTGTGTTAAGAACAAGAAAGAAAGAAGTTTAGCAGACCATTTCTTTTGTTACGAAGCCGATGAAATATTAAACGATGATTCAATTAATACAGTTGTTGAATTAATTGATAATGCAGATGAAGCCTATCACATTGTAAAAAAAGCACTTCAAAAAGGTAAACATGTTGTTTCGGCTAATAAAAAAATGTTAGCTGAAAACATGCCAGAAATGCTTCAATTACAAAAAGAAAATAAGGTTTCTTTATTGTACGAAGCATCCGCTTGTGGAAGTATTCCTATCATACGTAACCTTGAAGAATATTACGACAATGATCTGTTATTATCGGTAACAGGTATTTTAAATGGATCATCAAACTACATTCTATCTAAAATATTTGATCATAACCAATCGTACCAAAGTGCGTTAAAAGATGCACAGGATTTAGGTTTTGCCGAAAGTGATCCTTCGTTTGATGTTGAGGGATACGATTCACTATTTAAGCTTATTATCTTAACCTTACATAGTTTTGGAACTGTAATTGATCCGAAGGATGTATTAACCTATGGTATTTCAAATATCTCAGATTTTGATATTCAATACGCTCGAGAAAAAGATTATAAAATAAAGCTTGTGGCCCAAGTTGAACGTCTTCAGGACAAGAATATTTCTTTATTTGTTCTACCGCGTTTCGTAAGAAAAGACAAATACATTTATAGCGTTGAAGACGAATTTAACGGTGTTGTAATTAAAGGAAAAGCCTACGACAAACAATTTATGTTTGGTAAAGGGGCAGGAGCGCATCCAACCGGATCAGCTGTATTATCAGATATTACCGCTTTGGCTCACAACTATGCATATGAGTATAAAAAATTGAACTATTCAGGTGGTTTTAACTATTCAAAAGAAAAAGCCATTGAATTATATGTGAGGTATAAAAATTCAGATGATTTGAAACATTTCAATTTTGAATCAATTTCAGAAGAATATACTGGGCCAGATAATTCTTATAAAATAGGACTGATAAAAATTTCAGAATTGCTTAAAATCAATTCAAAACTTCGTGAACTAGATATATTTATCGCAATTACAGGAAGAACTTTGAATTACTAGAATATTTGATGATAAATTATTGAATGAGCTTGTGGATTTATTTCTGCAAGCTTATTTTTATATGGCATCAATATGAACCGTTGCCTCAATATTGCATCGCTCCTTAATAATGTTTTCATACTTGGTAGCAATAATATGGCCTTTATCCAAACTAAAACTTCCGGGTAAATTAATATGAAATGTTAGTTCGGTATGATTACCGTATTGATGCACTAAAAAATGATGGGGCTGAATATCTTCGTCACTTACTTCCGCAGAAAATCCAATTATTTCTTCCTTTAAATCCTCATCAATAGCCTCGCCTAATAATATACTAATGTTCTCTTTTAGTATAGAATAAGTTGTATAAAACAGCAATAAAGAAACAATAATACCTAAGACACCATCTATCCACCAAAAATAATTACCAATAAATATTCCTATCAATATAATAACAGACGAAATAGCATCGGAGCGATGATGCCATCCATCAGCAACCATTGATTTTGAGTTCGTTTTCTTACCAATAAATATAGAATACTGAGCCATAATTTCTTTCACAATAGCAGAAATAACTGTAACAACTATAGCCAAAGTACCAAACTGAACCTCTTCGTGAGCACGAAGTTTAACAATGGACTCAACTAAGAAGTTAAAACCAATTACAGCTAACAAAATACCTACTACTAAAGAAGATACTAATTCTGCGCGGCCATGTCCATAAGGGTGATTATTATCTGCAGGTTTAGCTGATAATTTTAAACCAATTAAAACAGCTACGGATGAGATACTGTCGCTTAATGTATGCCAGGCATCAGCTATTATAGCGATTGAACCACTAACGATGCCAGCCCATAGTTTTATAGCAAATAAAGCAACATTAAGAATTATTGATACATAAGTTGCTAGTATACCAGTTTTGTTACTCATTATTCATCAATATAGAAGAAATCTGATATTATACGATCGGTGATAAACCGTTTCGATTTTGGAACCCGATAATACACATCATCTTTTTCAATGTTTCCTAGTTTAATTTGTTGAACTAATTCTTGTTCAAAAAAGCTTTTAATATCGTTATTAACACGCTTAATAAAATCCGAATTAAATCCTTTTAAAGTACGTAAACCAAGCATTATCCGTTCATTGTATATATCTGTGTCGGATAAAAGCTCTTCGTCCCAATACTTTTGTTTACCTTTTAGCTGTTCGTTATACTTTGATAAATGGCTAATATTCCACTTTCGCTTTTTCCCATCAAATGAATGAGCTGATGGGCCTAATCCTAAATACTTTTTACCCGTCCAATAATTACTATTGTGTTGAGATATTAGCTTACCATAGGCAAAATTTGATATCTCGTAATTACTGAATCCAGCTTCTTCAAGTTTACTAACCAAGTATTCAAACTGTTGTTCACTATCTTCTTCATTAATTTCCGTCAGTTTGCCTTTTTTAAGTAAATCGTAGTAAGGTGTTCCTTTTTCAATGGTTAAATGATAAGCAGAAATATGCTCAACTTTTAAGTCTAAGGCCATTTTTACATTTTTTTTCCACTCATCAAATGTCATGTATGGCAAGCCATAAATCAGATCTATACTAATATTATTGATACCTGATTTTTTAGCGATTTCAACTGCATTAATGGCTTGTTTGGCATTATGGCGTCGATTCATTTTACGCAAATGCGCATCAAAAAAACTTTGAATACCCATGCTAAGGCGATTAACACCTAGTTCAATCAAACCTTGAATATATGCTTCAGATACATCATCGGGATTGACTTCCATTGTAATCTCATCCAGTTCCGATAAATTTACGAAATCAGATAAACAATTAAATATACTTTGCAGTTCTTGTAAGGAAAGAACAGACGGAGTTCCTCCACCAAAATACAATGTGGATATTTGATTATCTTTAAAAAATGAAGCATTTAAGATAATTTCATCACAAATTGCTTCTAAAAAATCGCTTTTTAAAGTCTGATCTGTAGTTTTGTAAAAATCGCAATATGAACAACGCGAATAACAAAATGGAATATGTATGTAAATGCCCGCCATTACTGGAATTGTTTCACGTGAAACACTGTGTAGTAATGCTTTATTAACAGGTTTATCAACATTTTTTCAACAGTATTATATAGTTTATCAACAGTAAAAACCAAAAATGGCAAGAATAATTAGATATCATAAAACCCTATGCATTTTATTAGCTGTTACTATTTTAAGTTTAATGGATACCAGTAGAATTGAACCCGGTAATATAGTTACTATACCACATTTCGATAAAATTGTTCATTTCATAATGTATTTCACCCTCGCTTTTACACTAATGTTTGAATATTATCTACATCACAAGTATAAAATAACTAAAGGAATACAAGTACTTATCTTGCCTCTTATTTGGGGTGCAATAATGGAATTAGCTCAGCTATTATTAACAGATTATCGTGGAGCTGAATGGAAAGACATGCTTGCAAATACAGTCGGTATTATTTTAGCTTACTTCACTGTAAAACAGCTTAAAGACAATAGAATACTTGTTACATTAATACTGTTTCCATTTTTCAAAAAACCACTATAATTTTATGTAGTGACTCTTATCTTCCATATTGGTCATAATTTTTGAAATTGACTCTGTTTTGAAAAATTCAGTCATTTGTTTTCGTATAGAGCTATACTGATCATGCACCGGACAAGCATGTCCTTCTTGATTATTTGTTTTACAACTATGTAATCCAATCAAACAATTTGTAAATACATCTTCACCATCAATAATAGAAACAATATCATACAAAGTAATATCCTCTGGTTTTTTTCCAATACTAAAACCACCATGTGGACCTTTAGTACTTTTTAAAAGCTTCTGTTTTGCTAAGCTTTGTAGTATTTTACCCAAAAAAGGTGTTGGAATATCCAACTCTTTTGAAATGTGCTTTATGCCTATTCTCTTTCCTTCTTCTTCATTTACAGCTAGATAAATAACAGCTCTAATAGCGTACTTACAAGTATTTGATAACATCTTTCTATTGTTTGAAGGCTAAAATAAATAAAATCATTATAAAACCTTTAAGTCTTTTTATTCTTTCTTTATATAAGACTAAGTTTTTAACAACTCTTTAATACATCTAATAACCAAAAAAGCTACTAAAATACAATTTCAGCAGCTTTCCTTATACAATCCGTATTCCACATTTTTTAAAATAAGCAGATCTATAAAATAAATCCAATTACACAGGAATTTTATCAATTCGAGCTTGATGACGACCACCCTCAAATAAAGTAGTTACGAACTTTTCAACAATCTTAATAGCCTCTTCATTACTTACGTATCTACCAGGTATTGTGCAGATATTCGCGTTGTTATGAAGGCGTGCCATTTCACTAATTTCAACTGACCAACATAAAGCCGCTCTAATGCCTTGATGTTTATTAACAGACATATTAATACCATTTCCACTACCGCAAACAGCTATACCTATTTCATAGTCACCGTCTTCCACAGCAGAAGCCATCGGATGAGCGTAATCTGCATAATCTGTACTCTCTTCTGAGTGTGTTCCAAAATCCTTAACTTGAAAGTTATTTTTAATAAGGTATTCCTTTACTAATTCTTTTACTGGAAAACCAGCATGATCAGCAGCTAAAGCAATTGATTTAAAAATCATTTGTTGTGTTTTTTTTGCAAAGATAACAATGCATTTTATTGAAAATACAAATTGTGAATAAAGCTCTTAAAAATTGTTTAAAACTTGTGTACAACGCCTCATTACTTTTTATAATTTATGATTGATATTTTAAACTATTTTTACAATACAATGGAAGCTTCCAATAATACATGTTGATAGACGGTTTTTTTAAGGTCAATTTTTGAACAGTTTTAAACGTCATTTTAAACACAAAGAATAGAAGAAATTATTAAATTTGGCCATTATTAACCAATTGTTAATATAATTCAAAAGTGAATTACTTTCAATTGATTAAGCTTTATAAATACTGTTAATAAGTAGTTGATAGAGTATATTTATTCTTTAATAACTTTGGATCAAAGTATTTTTCAATAAAAATACTAACCTTGCTAACAGGATATTATCATTACTATATTTATTTATTATTTCTATCTCTATATGAATATAAAGAGTAGTTGGTTAAAAAGTGGATTTGTAGATGAGGCGATTCCAACTAGTGTAAATCTAAAAGAAGAGATAATTCGTTTGAAGAAGGAAAAGAACGCTATTATTATGGCGCATTTCTATCAGACTAACGAATTACAAGATATAGCCGATTTTGTTGGTGATAGTTTGGCATTAGCTCAAGAGGCTGCAAAAACCAAAGCTGATATTATTGTTTTAGCTGGGGTTCACTTCATGGGTGAAACGGCAAAAATTCTTTCGCCTGATAAACTAGTGTTAGTACCCGATTTAAATGCCGGATGTAGTTTGGCCGACAGTTGTCCGCCCGAAGCTTTTAAAAGCTTTGTTGATAATAATCCTGATCATACTGTTTTAACCTATGTAAATACAACGGCAAAAATTAAAGCTTTATCTGATATTGTTGTTACAAGTACCAATGCTAAAACAATAGTTGATAGTTTGCCAATGGATGAGAAAATCATATTTGGTCCTGATCGTAACCTTGGTAACTACTTAAACAGTGTAACTGGTAGAGATATGTTGTTATGGGATGGTGCTTGTCATGTACACGAAAAATTCTCGGTTGAAAAAATAATTGAGTTAAAAAAGGAATATCCTGAAGCAATAATATTAGCACATCCTGAGTGCAAACAGCCACTTTTGGTATTGGCGAATTATGTTGGTAGTACAGCTGCATTATTAAAGTATTCTACAAATAGTGATGCAAATGATTTCATTGTGGCTACCGAATCAGGTATTATTCATCAAATGAAAAAATCAAGCCCTAATAAGAATTTTATTCCTGCTCCACCTAATGATTCTACATGTGCATGTAATGATTGTGAGTACATGAAGTTAAATACCATGGAAAAGTTATATAATTGTTTAAAATTTGAGTGGCCTAATATCGACGTAATAGAAGAGATTCGAAAAGATGCGGTAAAACCCATAAATCGAATGTTGGATATTTCTGCCAGTAAAGGTTTATAATTAAGGAATTAGCTAATTTGTAAATGGAAAAATTGGAGTATTCTCTTTCTATCTTGCTAGTTGAAGATAATGTTTTAAATCAGAAACTTATCTATTTAAATCTGTGTAAATATGGATTTAAGATAGACATTGCTAACAATGGTCAGGAAGCTTTAGATAAGTTAAAAATAGGTGTTTATGATCTAATTTTAATGGATTTAATGATGCCAGTAATGGATGGTCTTGAAACAACTGTTGCCATTCGAAATAATGAGCTTACTACAAAGGAACATATGCCTATAGTTGGTTTAACTGCAAATACATATGATGCTGATCGGGAAAAATGTTTAGCTCATGGTATGGATGAATACATGGCTAAACCATTTGATTTACAGGAGTTTTTCAATAATTTAAAAAAATTGCAGTTAATCTAAATAAGGTTTATGGATTTTGATATTCGGGGTAATGAGGGAGAAGAATTTGATGTTGAAAAACAATTAAGGCCTTTAAAATTTGATGATTTTAAAGGGCAGGATAAAGTAGTTGAAAACCTCGAAATATTTGTAAAAGCTGCAACCATGAGGGGTGATGCCCTTGATCATGTTTTACTACATGGTCCTCCTGGTTTGGGTAAAACCACCTTATCAAATATAATTGCTCATCAGCTAAATGTTGGGTTTAAATTAAGTAGTGGACCCGTTTTGGATAAACCTGGTGATTTAGCTGGTATTTTAACAAGTTTAGAGGAGAATGACGTACTATTTATAGATGAAATACATCGTTTAAGTCCAGTTGTTGAAGAGTATTTATATAGTGCAATGGAGGACTTTAAAATCGATATAGTCATTGATAAAGGCCCGGGTGCACGAAGTATTCAATTGGATCTTAATCCGTTTACACTCATTGGAGCCACTACACGTAGTGGATTATTAACCGCTCCGTTGCGAGCTCGTTTTGGTATTAATTGTCATCTCGAATATTATAATACTGATACAATTGCAGGTATAATTGAAAGATCTGCAGATATTCTCAAGGTAAGAATCCACGAAAATGCGTCTATTGAAATTGCCAGAAGAAGCCGTGGTACACCACGAATAGCAAATGCTTTACTACGTCGTGTTCGTGATTTCGCCCAAGTAAAAGGCAATGGTACCATCGATCTTGAAATTAGTAAGATTGCATTAAATGCCTTAAACATTGATCAACATGGCTTGGATATTATGGATCATAAGATCCTGATAACATTAATTGATAAATTTGGTGGAGGTCCTGTTGGTGTAAATACTATAGCAACAGCTGTAGGTGAAGATGCTGGTACTATTGAAGAAGTGTATGAACCCTTTTTGATTATGGAAGGATTTCTTAATCGTACTCCGAGAGGGCGAATGGCTACAGCATCGGCGTATGAACATCTTGGTAAAGAAAATACCTTAAATCAAGGTTCACTTTTTAGTTAAATTTTGTGAGTAAGTTAAAGAAGTTAGCCGGTGAAACGGTGATATACGGTGTAAGTACAATACTTGGACGTTTGTTAAATTGGCTTTTAATGCCTTTTTATATTCGCACACTCGATCCTGAACAATTCGGTGGAGTTGTAAATATTTATAGTTACATAGCTGTTCTACTAGTGCTTTTGACATTTGGTTTTGAAACTGGTTTTTTCCGATTCGCAACCAAAAACAATCATAAAAGTCTAATTAAATCATTAAGTTTTACGGTAGGTCTGTTTTCAATTGTATTAGTAATCTTCAACATACTATTTAGTAATCAAATTCATACAATTCTAGGGAATGAATTCTTATTAAAAGAATATTTCATTTATGCTGCTGTTTTGGTTGGTATTGATGCTGTTTGCAGTTTACCTTTTGCTGAACTCCGATTTTTAGATCGAACACTCAAGTATGCTGGATTACGCTTCTTTCAAGTGATACTGACTATTCTTTTTAATGTCTTTTACCTGGTATTATGCCCTTATTTATTAGATAATGGATATGAGTGGGTCAATTATATTTATAACCCTTTAAATAGGCTTAAATACGTTTTTGTTTCAAATTTGATTAGTTCTGGTTTAATAATGTTGGTGTTGTTACCTTCTATATTTCGGAAAACTGCCAATTTTGATTTTTCTTTGGTTAAATCAACTGCTAAGTATTCGTATCCTATTATGATTGTAGGCCTTTTTGGAATGTTGATTCTTAATGTCGATAAAATACTAATGCCGCATTTATTGAATAAAGGAGCAATGGAGGCATTGGCTATTTATGGTGCTAATTTTAAGATTGGTGTATTGATGGCTTTATTCATTCAATCCTATCGTTTGGCTTTTGAACCATTCTTTTTTAAAGAAGGAAAAAATAATGCATCAAAGGAGCTTTACGCGGTAATTTTAAAATACTTTGTAATATTTGGCATACTCATCTATGTCGGTGTTTTGCTGTTAATCGATGTAGTTAATTTATTATTACTACCTGATTATATTGAAGGTAATATTATAATTCCATATATCTTACTAGGACAACTGTTTTTTGGTATTTATTACTCTTTATCGCTCTGGTATAAATTAACAGATCGTACTCATTATGGTGCTTATATTAGCGGATTTGGTGCATTTTTGGTATTAATTTTAAATCTTATATTGGTACCTAAATTTGGTTATCTGGGAGCTGCTATTTCTTCTTTTATTTGTTTTTTAGGTATGATGGTTGTTTCTTATTTATACGGTCAAAAATTTTACCCCATTAATTATCCTCTAAAAACTATATTAGCTTACATATTGTCAGGTATTTTACTTGTAAAAATTGTTAATTTACTTCTGATTGATAACGATTTATTTTATTTAGCTATTAAAGGGTTTATATTTGTAAGTTATGTCTTCATAATTTTTAAGATAGAACATAAAGCTTTTAACAAGGTTATTTCCTAAACACAAAATTTTTATGACACAGGTAAAAATTGTAAATAAAGGTAAACACCAATTACCAGCCTATAGTACTGTTCATTCCTCGGGTATGGATTTACGTGCTAATATTGATGAATCAATTATTATAAAACCATTGGAACGCGTATTAGTACCTACTGGTTTATATATGCAATTACCTGAAGGTCACGAAGCACAAATTCGCCCAAGAAGTGGTTTAGCTGCAAAATTTGGTATTACTGTTTTAAATACGCCTGGTACCATAGATGCTGATTATCGTGGAGAGATTAAGGTGATATTGGTTAATTTATCTTCCGACGATTTTGAAATTAAAGATGGAGAGCGTGTTTGTCAGATGATTATTTCTAAATATTCTAAGGTTGAATTAGAATTGGTTGAGTCTTTAGAAGAAAGTGATCGTGGAGCTGGTGGATTTGGGCATACTGGAACACATTAAAATTATATTCAAATAGTGAAGTTAATTATAATCTCATGAAACAAGCCATAAGAATCCCGATAATTATCGGAACTCACACCCGAGGATGGTTAACGTTTGGGAGTTCCATCTGACTTTAAGAAATAAAAATATAAACAGATGAAATATATATTAATAGCATCTTTAGTTGTAATTTCCTTTGCTTGTAAAACGAGTTCAAAGATTACAAAAAAGGATGTTAGTGTTGAACAAATTAAAAAGGTTCAATTAAGCGATACTGAGAAAAGAAAATTTGATTATTTCTTTTATGAAGCCAGTCGCGAAAAAATGAAAGGTAATATTGAGAAAACAGTCATGTATTTAAGTGAATGTTTAAAGATTGATCCTACTAGTAGTGCTTCAATGTACGAATTGGCTAACATTCTTGTTAATGGTAATGAAGTTGTTAAAGCTCAAGGTTTGCTTGAAAGAGCCATTTTAATTGAGCCAAATAATATTTGGTATAAATTGTTGTTAGCGCAATTGTATCAGCAAAATCAGTTAGGCGTAAAAGCTATACAACTGTATGAGGATATTGTTGAAACTAATCCTAATAACGAGGAGTATTTATATGGTTTAGCCCAAATATATGCTCAAAACGGTAAATTTGATAATGCCATTGACGCCTACGAGAAACTTGAGAAGTTAGTTGGTTTAAATGAGGTTATTATTGTTGAGAAAGAAAAAATATATCTTGAATTAGGTAAAAATAAAGATGCTTTAAATGAGTTAGAAAGATTAACTAAGAAGTATCCTGAAGAAGCTCGCTATTATGGCTACATAGCTGATTATTATCTCTACCTTAAAGATTATCAAAGTGCAAATTCCTTTTATTACAAAGTTCTTGATAAGGATCCTAACAATGGAATGGTCTATTTTAGCCTTGGTAATTTGGCCTTAACACAAAAGGATACAACTAGTTTTATTGATCATTATACCAAAGGTTTATATAATAAAAGTACGCCTTTTGAAGTTAAATTTCAGCGAATTATACCATTGTTGGTTGACGGAAATGAATTTAATGAATCAAACGCATTTATTGAGGACTTTTTATTGATTCTAACGGAGGTGCATCCCTTTGAGGCTAATTCATTTATTTATCTAGGTAATTATTATAAGGCAACCAATAAAAAGAAGAAAGCTATTAGTGCTTTCAAAGATGCCTTGTCTATTGAAGAAAGTAATGAATTAATATGGCAAGAGTACTGTCTTTTGCTTATAGATGATTCTCAGTTTGAAGAATTATACAGTACTACTACGAATTTGATTGTTAAGTTTGATACTAATGCTTTTTTCTACCTAATTGGTGGTTCTGCCGCTATGCAAATTGATAAGGATGAAGAAGCTTTAGCGATGCTGATGGAAGGAATCCAGTTTTCGGAGTCTAATCCTCCGCTTAAATCACAGTTTTTTGCAATTATTGGAGATGTCAACTTTGAATTAGGTAATAGTAAGGAAGCTTTTGAATCCTATGATAATTCTTTAAAATTAGATGAGTTCAATATTGTTGTTCTAAATAATTACAGTTATTACTTAACGCTTGAAAATCGTGATCTGGATAAGGCTGAACGCATGAGTAGTAAATGTATTGAGATGGAGCCTGGTAATTCGACTTACCTCGATACTTATGCTTGGGTTTTGTTCAAACGAGAACGCTATTTTGAGGCTAAATATATCATAGAAAGAGCTATCGATAATGGTGGAAGTGATAGTGATGTTATTGTTGAGCATTATGGTGATATACTTTTTAAAAATGGCGATATTGATGGTGCTTTGGTGCAATGGATTAAATCCTTAGAAATGGGAAATGAAAGTAAAACATTGCCTGAAAAAATTAAATCTAAAAATTATATTGAAGAGTGAATATTCGATTAATCTTTTTTCTTTTTGTCAGTTTAATTTTATTTGGTTGTAGTAGTACTACTAAATATTATAATAATAAGGGTGAGTTACGTAATATTTCTGATGCTCGTTTAATTAACAGTGTAGAAAATGAGTTTATTACCTGCGATAATTTGCTTTTAAAGCGCTTTAAAGCCGATTATATAATTGGGGATGATAATAAATCTTTCAAAGGTAATTTGTTATTAACTAGAGATAGTTCCATTATTGTGTCAATTACGCTTGTCAAGGAATGGTTTCGTATAAAATTATCACCTGATAAAGTCGAAATATTAGATCGTAGAAAGAGAGAATACATTGTGGGTGATTATAGTCTTTTATGGGATAAGTTTATGATAGAAATAGACTATAATATTGTGCAATCTATAATTTTAAATGAATTATATGCTTATCCTATTGTAGCTGATAATAAAGATGGAATTAAGAAATACAAACATTATTTGGGTGATGAAGTTTATTTATTGAAATCGTTGAAGAATAGACATGTTTCCAGGATGAATAAGCCAAATTATTCTGGACGCCCTATTATGCACGAATTTACTGTACTTCCTGAAATCTTTAAAGTTTCTCAAACCTATTTACACGATTTTGGTTCCGATACCAAATTGAATATTGAATATTCTAATTTTATTGAAACAGGTAAAGGTTTTTATGCAACAGAGTTATCTTTAAAGGGACAAAAATCAAAATCGGAGTTTTCTATTAATCTACAATTTAATGATGTAGAGTTTGATAGTGAATCAAACATCGGATTTAAAGTTTCATCTAAATATAAGGTGGTTAATTTATTAAATGATAATTAGATATTCCATATTGTTTATCATAGTCATGCTCAATCTTTTGAATGGGTACGGACAAAGTGTCTCTGATCTTGAGAAAGAAAAGAATGCCATTGAAAAAAGTTTAGCAAATTCTAATGCTCTACTTAAGAAGTATTCTAAAGAAAAAAGAAAATCTTTCGTAAGTATTCGTTTGTTAGACAAACAAATCAGTGATCGTCAACGATTAATTACAATTTTAAATGATGAAATTAATTGGTTGGATGAGGATATAGCGACATTAAAAATGGATATTGAGCATTCAAAAAGTGAATTGAATGAATTAAAAAAGCAATATGCAACGTTAATTGATAAATCCTATCGTAACCGTCAAAAATACAACGAGCTAACTTTTTTTCTTGGAGCTGGTTCCTTTAATGAGGCATATCGAAAGTTCATTATTTTAAAGGAATACAATAAGTTTCGTCGTAATCAAGGTATTCTTATTAAGCAGCAAACCGAAGAATTGGAACAAAAGCAGGTTTTATTGGAAACAAAATTGCTTGTGCAAACCAATGCTTTGAAAAAGGTTAACGATGAGAATGATCAATTATTACTTAGTAAAACTAACTTAAGTCGGTCAATAAATAAGTTACAGCAAAAAGAATCAAAAGTTAAAAAACGAATTAGAGCGAATAAAAAGGCCTTAAAAAAACTTGAGGATGAAATTGTTCGTTTAATTAAAGAAAGTGCAAAAGAACCGGTTATTTTTTCTGATTTTGATAAGTCTAAAGGCAAATTACCTAGTCCGTTAACCGATGGTATTATCATACGACGCTTTGGTGAACATCAGCATCCAGTTTTAAAGTATGTAAAAATACACAATAATGGTATTGATATTCAAACAACAAATTCGAATAGTTCTGCGTTATGTGTATTTGATGGTGTTGTTTCGCGTATAGTATCCATACCTGGTTATAACAGGGCTGTTTTAGTACGTCATGGCCACTTTCTTACAGTATATGCAAATTTAAGTAGTGTAAGTGTAAAAACAGGTGAAACAATAAAAATGGGTCAAACAATTGGTAAAGTATACAGAGGAGATGGAGAAAATTCTGGTGTTCTACATTTTGAATTATGGCAAGAAAGTAAAAAAATTAACCCTGAATTATGGCTTTCTAAGTAAATATGTCATATTTTTCTAAAAAAATGGAACACTTTTGTTTACTTTGAGTATAAACTATAAATGTGGCTAAAATTGCCACTAGTAAATGTGTCATATTTACATTGATATTAAAATTGATTATTAATGGAACTTATAGTGGATAAAATAGTTTTTAATTCTGAAACAAAAAACATCAATATAGTTGAAAAGTTAATTGATGATTTATCTAATCAATATGATTTACATAGTGATGTGTACGGTAAATTATTGTTAGGTGTTGTTGAAGGTGTTAACAATGCTATTGTACATGGTAATCGTCTTTCTAAAGATAAAAATGTTACTGTACAGTATTCCATTGATGATAAGCATATTGAATTTATCATAACAGATGAAGGAACTGGCTTCGATTATACGAATGTTCCGGATCCAACTAAACCTGAAAATTTAGAAAAGACACATGGACGAGGTATTTTTCTAATGCATCATTTGGCGGATGAAATTGAATTTGAGGAGGAAGGTAGTGTTGTTAAAATGATTTTCAATTTGTAATAAGTGATTAATTTTCAATCTGAATCAGATAGTTTACCAAGTGAAATTGATAATGGATTAATATCTTGGATTGAAAGAGTTATCTTATCTCACAATTGTAAATGTGGCGAATTAAACTATTTCTTTTGTTCAGATGAATACATTTTACAAACTAATCGTGATTTTCTTAATCATGATTATTATACAGATATTATAACTTTTGACAATTGTATTGGAAATATTATTACTGGTGATTTAGTCATTAGTTTAGATACTGTTAAGTCAAATTCTGTTTTGTTATCGATAGATTATACGAGCGAATTACATCGTGTAATTATTCATGGAATTCTACATTTAATTGGTTTTAAAGATGCATCGGATGATGATAAACGTGTAATGCGTCAACAAGAAGATGCCGCGTTGAAGTTATTGCCAACTTTTCTGTAATTTTACTGTTTATATTTTAGTAAATATTTTTAGATGGATTTTAAGTACGATGTAATTGTCGTAGGTGGTGGGCATGCTGGTTGTGAAGCTGCAGCTGCTGCGGCTAATATGGGTAGTAAGGTTATGTTAATAACCATGGATATGTCGCGTTTTGCACAAATGTCTTGCAACCCTGCAGTGGGTGGAATTGCGAAGGGACAGATTGTTCGTGAGATTGATGCCTTGGGTGGTTATATGGGAATTATAACTGATAAGAGTTCTATTCAATTTAGAATGTTAAATAGATCTAAGGGTCCTGCTATGTGGAGTCCAAGAGCACAATGTGATCGTATGGTATTTTCAGATGAATGGCGCTCACAATTGGAATCGATGCCTAATGTTTTTTTCTGGCAGGATACTGTTTCTGATTTTATTATTCAAGATAACATAATTAAGGGTGTTACAACAAAAAATAATGTCACGTTCAAGGCAGATGCTGTTATTTTAACAACTGGAACCTTCTTAAATGGCTTAATGCACATTGGATCAGTTAGTTCCGAGGGTGGCCGAGTATCTGAACCTAGCTCAAAAGGATTAAGTGAAACGCTATTTTCGCATGGTTTTACTGTAGGACGTATGAAAACGGGTACACCTGTAAGAATTGATGAAAGAAGCATCGATTTTTCGAAGTTACAAGAACAAAAGGGCGAGGAGACTAATCATCGTTTTAGTTACCTGCCTGGTTCTAATAAAATATTAAAACAACGAAGTTGTTACATTACTTATACCAATAAAAAAGTACATGCAAAACTTGAGGAAGGTTTACATGAATCTCCAATGTATAATGGTACCATACAAAGTATAGGTCCAAGGTATTGTCCTAGTATTGAAACTAAGATTGTAACTTTTTCTGATAAGGATAGACATCAATTATTTCTCGAACCTGAAGGACAATCAACCATTGAGTATTATCTAAATGGTTTTAGTAGTTCTTTATCTTTAAATTGTCAAGTTGAATCTTTAAAACTTGTGGAAGGTTTAGAAAATGTAAAAGTATTTAGACCAGGTTATGCGATTGAATATGATTTTTTCGATCCAACACAATTACGTCATACTCTAGAGACTAAGTATATTTCTAATTTATATTTTGCTGGTCAAATTAATGGTACAACTGGATATGAAGAGGCAGCTGCACAAGGAATTGTTGCTGGAATTAATGCGCATTGTAAAATTAATAATCGTGAAGAATTTATATTATCTAGAGATCAAGCTTACATTGGTGTATTAATTGATGATTTAGTGACTAAAGGAGTTGATGAGCCTTATCGAATGTTTACTTCAAGAGCTGAGTATCGAATTTTACTACGTCAGGATGATGCAGATTCACGTTTAACACCATTGAGTTATAAGATCGGTTTAGCTTCAAAATCTCGTTATGATTATTTACAGGAAAAGAATTCATTCAAAAATGAATTGATTAAATTCATTCGCTCTTATAGCGTAAAAATGGATAAGACCAATGACTGGCTAAAATCTAAAGGAACTACTGCATTAAAACAAGGAGTTAAGTTAATTGATATTCTTAATAGACCTCAGATTTCGATAATGGATATTTACGATTTCTTTAATGATTTTAAAACTAAATGTAATGAAATTCCCGAGGAAAGATTGTTAGAAGTACTCGAGTCTGTTGAAGTATCAGTGAAGTATGAAGGATATATTAATAGAGAACGGGTATTAGCTGATAAGTATAAACGTTTAGAAAATATTAAAATTAAAGATCGATTTGATTACCCAACCTTGCTTTCAATATCAACAGAAGGTCGTCAAAAGTTGGAGAAAATTAATCCAGAAACAATTGGGCAGGCTAGTAGAATATCTGGTGTTTCACCAAGTGATGTGAATGTGCTATTAGTTTTATTGGGGAGGTAATGTTTCACGTGGAACAAATTATATAAATTTATGACTATATCAGGGAATATTGTAGATGTTGTTAATAGAAGAATATTTGGTGGAATTATTCATTTGAAAGATGGCAGAATTCAATCTATTATAACTTCAACTGATAAATTTCAAAATTATATTCTGCCTGGTTTGATCGATTCGCATGTACATATCGAAAGTAGTATGTTGGTGCCATCCCGATTTGCCCATATGGTTGTTCCACGTGGAACGGTTGCTGTTGTTTCCGATCCTCATGAAATAGCTAATGTATTAGGTAGAGACGGTGTAGAATATATGATTAAGGATGGTGCGCGAGTACCATTAAAATGTTTTTTTGGAGTTCCTTCCTGTGTACCGGCAACCAGTTTTGAATCTGCTGGAGGTAAAATTGACAGTGCTGATATAGAATATTTATTCTCACGTGGAGCTAATTTTTTAGCAGAAATGATGAATTTTCCAGGTGTTATTTATGGAGATTCAGAAGTAAAAAAGAAATTAGATATTGCTAAAAAATACAATAAACGCATAGATGGACATGCACCTGGTTTAAGTGGAGATGATTTAATTAAATATGCTCAGGCTGGAATAAGTACAGATCATGAATGTTCTACCATAGAAGAAGCGATACAGAAGATTAAGTTGGGTATGCTTGTTCAAATACGAGAGGGGAGTGCGGCTCGAAATTTTGATGCTTTACATGAATTAATTCGAAGTCATCCTGATAAAGTAATGTTGTGTACCGACGATAGTCATCCGGATTTAATAAAAACTAAAGGGCATATTGATAGATTAATTCGTCTAGGTTTGAGCAAGGGTTATGATATTTTTGAATTATATCAAACTGCACTTATTAATCCAGTCTCACATTATGATTTGCCTGTTGGTATGTTACGTGTAGATGATCCTGCTGATTTTATTGTAGTTGATAATTTGCAAGATTTTAATGTAAAGCAAACATATATTAATGGTATAAAGGCAGCTGAAAATGGCACTGCTCTATTTGATTTAATGCCTGTTGATACCGTTAATAATTTTGATTGTAATAATATTTCAGCTTCAGATTTATCAATTATTGCTCCATATGATCATCCAGTTGTTCGTGTAATTGAATGTGAAGATGGAGAATTATTAACGAATGAATTTATTTGGCATCCAAATATTAAGAAGGGTAGTGAAGTAACATCAGATATCAATGCAGATATTCTAAAGATAGTTGTAATTAACAGGTATGAAAAAGCGCCAGTTTCAGTTGGCTTTATTAAAAACTTTGGTTTACAACAAGGAGCATTGGCTAGTTCTGTTGCTCACGATAGTCATAATATAGTCGCAGTTGGTTGTGATGATGAGTCGTTGGTTAATGTCGTTAATGGTATTATTGGATCGAAAGGAGGGATTGCTGCTTATAATGATGGACTGTCTATCCAAGTTGATTTGCCTGTTGCAGGCATCATGTCTGATCAAACAGGAGATGTGATCAGTGAGAAGTATACACAATTAAATGAATTTGTAACAGAACTTGGTGTAAATATGAATGCGCCTTTCATGACACTTGCCTTTATGTCTTTATTGGTAATTCCTAATTTAAAGATTGGAGACAAAGGATTATTTGATGTAAGCACCTTCCAATTTACTGATCTGTTTATGCCTAATGAAACAATCTAAACAAATACTAGAAGCATTATCTACACAGGTAAAAGCTTTACCTCATTTACCTGGCGTTTATCAATACTATAATAGTGAAGGTAAAATCATATACATTGGTAAGGCAAAAGATTTAAGAAAACGTGTTGCTTCTTATTTTAGTAAAACCCATGATGATGGTAAAACGAGGATACTGGTAAGAAATATTTTTGATATAAAACACATTATTGTGGATAGTGAAGAAGATGCTTTGCTATTAGAAAATAACTTAATAAAAAAATATCAACCCAGATATAATATCCTATTAAAGGACGATAAATCTTTTCCTTGGATTGTTGTCAAGAATGAGCGTTTTCCAAGGGTTTTTCAAACCCGAACTTTTGTAAGAGATGGAAGTTTCTATTTTGGCCCATATACTTCAATGGGAATGGTTCGAACTCTTCTGGATTTATTTAAGCAACTATATCCTTTACGTACATGTAAGCATAATTTAAGTGAAGCAAATGTTGCTAGGGGCAAGTATAAAGTTTGTCTTGAGTATCATATTGGTAATTGTAAAGCACCCTGTATTGATGAATATAGTGAAAGTATTTACAACGAACATATTGATGCGATAAAGGATATACTTCAAGGTAATATATCAAGCGTGATTAAATATATGAAGAATGTAATGTTTGATTATGCAAAGAATCTTGAATTTGAGAAAGCGGAAGATATAAAGAGACGAATTGGTTTATTGGATTCTTATCAAAGTAAGTCAACAGTCGTTAATCCAAAGATGAGTAATGTTGATGTGTTTTCTATTATTGAAGATGAAAAGGCAGGATACGTCAACTTTATTCGTGTTGTAAATGGTAGCATAATTCAATCGCACACAATGGAATTTATTAAACGATTGGATGAATCTAAAGAGGATATTTTATTAATGGCTATATCCGAAATGCAAATACGTTTAAAGCTTCTATCACGTGAAATATTGATTCCATTTAGGTTAAAATATAGTTTATCGAATTCCAGTTTTGTTGTTCCTAAGATTGGTGATAAGAGAAAGTTATTAGATTTATCGGAACGAAACGTTAAATATTACCGTCTGGATAAATTGAAGCAACAAAGTATAATGAAAAAGGAGCCGCGTGAAGATCGATTGATGAAATTAATTCAATCAGATCTGCGCCTAAAAAGTTTGCCTCGTCACATTGAATGTTTTGATAATTCAAATATACAAGGAACAAATCCTGTAGCAGCCTGTGTTGTTTTTCGAAATGCGAAACCTTATAAAAAGGACTATCGGCATTTTAATATTAAAACGGTAATTGGAGCTAATGATTATGCATCGATGGAAGAGGTCGTCTTTCGTAGATATAAACGTTTAAAGGAAGAGAATCAAGGTTTACCGCAGTTAATTATTATTGATGGAGGTAAAGGGCAACTCGGTGCTGCAGTGAATGCATTAAAGAAATTGGATTTAGAGAATGATATTGCGATAATAGGAATCGCAAAACGATTAGAAGAAATTTTTTATCCTGGAGATCCGGTTCCTTTATATCTTGATAAAAATACTGAGTCGTTAAAGGTAATTCAACATTTAAGAAATGAGGCGCACCGATTCGGAATTACTTTTCATAGACAAAAAAGATCCATCAACTTTATTAATTCTGAACTTGATAATATTCCAGGTATTGGGGAGAAGACAATCGAGGTAGTAATGACACATTTTAAGTCATTGAACAAAATAAAAGCAGCTACATTACAAAATTTGGAGTCAGTAGTGGGCAAGGATAAGGCTAAAAAAATCTATTCGTTTTTAAATTCAAATAAAGAAACATAACTATCAGTAAGTCAGTGTTATGAATAGATGAGTGTATTATTTAAATTATGGTCTAAAAAGTGTCAATAAGTCACTTTTTGAAATATTTGCATAAATCAATTCACTAAAAAAAATATTAAGTTTATTTACATCAAATTCAAGCCCAATTATCGATTTACTAATTTGATCTAATAATTCTTGATTTATACTATTTGTGTTTTTTAAATGACATTCCGTTATTACGCCCTTTGTAATTTTGGTTTCATTATAACAACGGGTACCATCTTCCAATTTAATCCGCTTCTTAAATAAATAGTCTGGACTATACCCAAAGTTCCAATTCCAGGTATTGTATTTTTCTTTTACCAGAGAATTTATCAATGTGTTAGCTTCTGCGCTTATATGAGATTCTTTTGAACCTGGGAAGTAATTGAGTAGATATTCAAATATGTAGTTAGAAAAGGATTTGAAATCTAAATTATTCGTGTAAGGTTGGATATTACAGACTTCGCTTCTAACAGATTTAACTGCCTTATCTTTAAATTGTAAGGGATTCGTTTTTAAAGCATTATTTAATACATCCAAATCAGAATCAAAAAGGAGCGTACCATGATGCATAACTCTGTTTTTAAAGACGTGAGATGCGTTTCCTGATATTTTTTTATGATTTATTTGAATGTCATGCCGTTTACCAAAATGGGCCTCTATACCAAGGTTTTTTAAAGCACTAATTATTGGTTTAGAATATTCGGCAAAGTTAACAAGTTGGGTTTTTTTACCACTTTTAATAAAACAGAAATTAAGATTATTTAAATCGTGATAAACAGTACCACCGCCAGAAAGGCGGCGGTGAACTGAAATCTTATTTTCACTGGTATAATCAATATTAATTTCTGCTAATGCATTCTGATGTTTTCCAACAATTATAGATGGTTGATTTACATATAGAAAGAATAAATCATCGGAAGTATGACGTAATAAATACTCTTCAGTGGCTAAATTGTATGCTGCATTTGTATTTTTACTTCTAATTCCTATCATTCGTTGTCTTTAATGTAGAATAACCTTTTGGGTTGAAAATTGTTTGATTTCGCTGGTAATTTTTAAATAATACAAGCCTTTTGGAAGGTGACTTAGTTGAATGGTTTTTTTATTAAAATTCGCGCTTATTTCGCTATAAACAACTTTACCACTGATATTGTATAAATGTAAGCTTAAACTATGAGCTTCAAAATCTCCTTCAACGTTTATTTCACCCTTACTAGGGTTAGGATATAGCTTAAAACTATGTATTATTTCTTCATTTATATCGGTTGATACAGGAACACCAGTGACTAATATATCATCTAACTGCCAGGTAGTTGTTTTACCAATGCCGTCACCGCCTGAGTATTTAAACGCTACGTGAAATGTACCAGAATAAGCACTTAAATCCAAGGCATCAATTAGTGTGAAATCATTAGAATATTCATTTGCAGGTGCAAAAGGCTGTGAGAAACTTAGTTCTGTTTTAGTACTATTCCACGGATTGTTTCCTGAATAGTTTGTAAGGATATATGCTTGAATTGTTGCCCCATTGTCGTAGCCTCCTTTAAGTTTAAAACTTAATTCACAGTTTTCGTAATCACTTACATCAATTTGTGATGTTACAAGCCAAGCATCATTATTGCTATCTCCACTTTGGTATGATTTTAATTCTGCATAATTATTTGAACCATAAAAGTTTTTACAATTCCAGGTAATGTTACCAGTCTCAGCACTATTCGTCCAGTTGCTTAAATTGATTGTATTGTCAACTGAGCAAGTTTCAAAATCTTCGAAGAAAATAGTCGTTGGGTTCGGGTCAGGATCCGGACCAGTTCCACCACTATTGCTTGGATCCCATATTTTTAGTACATATTCAGGATGGTTAATAAAAGGATTGGCGTTACCTTGAAATTTATAGATTTCTTTATTTCTAGCTATTTCTTTATCACTCACCGGATCTTGATTGTGCCATTTAATCAATAAATTTAATTGCCAATCTTTAAATACTTTATCTGAACTACCATCTAATATAGCGTCTGCTGTACCGTTGTTTTCCCAGTTTGCAATTACATTTTCGTAGCGCGTAGCAACATAAAAAAGACAACGAGCGATGTCACCTTTATATTCATCTATTGGTTCAAAAGATGTTCCTGAATATCCATTAAATGAACTATTTCCACGTTTACTACCATTAGTTGAAATCCATTCATAAGAAGTAACTTCACTAAATGGGAAACTTCCTCTCTGTCCATTTACTTTGCCATCAGAAGGAATAACATGGTGAGCATCATTTTTCATAGGAGATGCTTTACTAAACCAGCTTTGCGGAACTAGATGTTCACGATTATAGCACGTTCCTTCTGGACCAACATTGCCACATTGATCTGTACCGAATGTATATTCATATGCGGGTGTTCCGCCTGGAACATCGGAATACATATCCCAAACTTTACCGTTTGATTTTACATCTGATTCACGATAACACGTCCAAAGAGCTGTATATCCTTTGTCGGAATGATCTTTAATAATGTTGTAAAGTTCAGTTTTTAATGCATATCCGGTTTTTCCTTCTGCTGAACTGTAATAGTCGGTCGGTATTTGAGCAAAAATAGCACCGGAAATAAAAAGAAAAATGAATGGTAAAAGTCTAATTTTCATACTAATATATTAATATTATTAATTTATTACTTATTCTTATTATTATGATACAAATATAAGTATTATTTTACGGCCTTTATTAAGAAAAGGTTATGCGTGTAGTAATTCAACGAGTAAAACAAGCTTCGGTTAGTATAAACGGTATTCTTAAATCTTCTATATCAAATGGTTTGATGATTTTTGTAGGCATTGAAAATGAAGATGGTCCGGATGATATTAATTGGTTGGCCAATAAAATTTACGGCTTACGTATTTTTGATGATGTGCAGGGTGTTATGAATTGCTCGATAAGGGATGTTGAAGGTGAAATTCTGCTTATAAGTCAATTCACTTTACATGCTAAAACTAAAAAGGGAAACAGACCTTCCTATATTAAGGCGGCTCGACCTGAGCATGCTATTCCTATTTATGAGCAATTTATTGCTAAATTAGATGAATTAAATGGTAAACCATGTGGAACAGGTGAATTTGGTGCTAACATGCAGGTTAGTTTAATTAATGATGGCCCAGTAACCATTATAATTGATTCAAAACAAAAGGATTAAATGGAATTAAAGGAAGCGCAACTTAAGGTTGATGAATGGATCAAGACCTATGGTGTTAAATATTTTAGTGAGCTGACAAACATGGCTATACTTACCGAAGAGGTTGGTGAGTTGGCGCGCATTATAGCCCGTAAATATGGCGATCAATCTTTTAAAGACGATGAGAGTGAATTAAATCTTGGAGATGAAATGGCAGATGTACTTTGGGTGTTGCTTTGTTTGGCAAATCAAACGGGAGTAGATCTTAATAAAGCGTTAATAGCCAATATTGAAAAGAAAACAAATCGAGATAAAGAAAGACATAAAAACAATAAGAAATTATATAAGTAGATTATGAACAATTTCGCAGAAAATAACCCATGTCCTTTAAAAAAGGAAGAAATGGATAGTGCTATCAGCTCAGCAATTGAAAATTCTAAAAAAGAGTTGACCAATGTAGATGCATTGAAATTATTATTTAATTGTATTGATTTAACATCTTTAAATACAGAAGATTCTGCAGATGGTATTCGCGATTTTGTAGATAAGGTAAATGATCTGCATAAGCATTATGACATGGTTCCGCAGGTTGCGGCAATGTGCGTATATCCTGTTTTTGCTCCTGTTCTTAAAAGTGCTTTAAAGGCCAAAGGTGTTAACATTGCTGTTGTTTCAGCTGGTTTTCCTTCTTCACAAACGTTTACGGACGTGAAAAAAATTGAGACGGAACGCGCTGTTGATTTTGGTGCCAACGAAATTGATATCGTGATTTCTGTAGGTGAATTTCAAGAAGGAAACTATGAATTTGCTGGAGAAGAGATTCGTATGATTAAAGGCGTAATGAAAGATGCACATTTAAAAGTTATACTTGAATCAGGTACGCTTAAGGATATGGAAGAAATATGGTTAGCTAGCATTCTATCAATGGAAAGTGGAGCTGACTTTATTAAGACATCGACTGGGAAACAACAACCAGCTGCAACTTATGAAGCAGCTTATGTGATGTTGAATGCCATTAAAGCATTCCATAAGCGAACTGGTAAGAAAATTGGTTTCAAGCCAGCTGGTGGTATTGCAACACCTGAAGTAGCTGCTGTTTATTATCAATTGGTTAAGGATATTCTGGGAGAGGAATGGTTAAACAATGAGCTATTTAGAATTGGAGCTAGTCGATTAGCTAATAGTCTAATAAGTGAAATACAATTCTTAGAAAATGGGAAAAAGGAAGAAGTAAAATATTTTTAGTGTTTTGCAGATTCATGTAAATATTAACGGTTTTCAATTATTTGAAAACCGTTTTTTTATTTCTTTCGTTTCATGGTGTAGTCTACCATTTTTATCAATGCAGTCTTTGTTTCGCTTTCATCATAAATACTGATTGAATCAATCGCTTTTTGCGCGTAATTAAGCATCTGTTGATGAGCAAATTCTAAACCACCATTGGCTTTTACAAATTCAATTATTTCCTGAACTTTCTTTTCCTTTTTGTGATGACGCCTTATGAGCGTTAGAATGTGACGACGCGATTTTTTATCTACTTTGTTTAAGGCATAAATTAAAGGAAGGGTTAATTTCTTTTCTTTAATATCATTACCTGTTGGCTTACCAATTAATGCATTTTGCTCGTAATCAAACAAATCGTCTTTAATTTGAAAGGCTATACCCAGGTTTTCACCAAAGGATTGCATCGCATTAAGTCGCTCTTCAGATGCCTTAACAGACAAGGCTCCAGCTTTTGTACAGGCAGCAATAAGAGTTGCCGTTTTTTTGCGAATGATATCGTAATATACCTCTTCCGTTATATCAAGCTTTCGCGATTTTTCAATTTGAAGAAGTTCTCCTTCACTCATTTCGGTTACAGCATGCGAAACAACCTTCAGTACATCAATTTGGTCATTGTCTAATGCAGTACTTAAACCTTTCGACAGAAAAAAGTCACCAACTAAAACAGCAATTTTTGATTTCCAAAGGGCATTGATTGAGAAAAAACCTCTTCGTTGATAGGTTTCATCCACCACATCGTCGTGAATAAGTGTAGCCGTATGCAATAGTTCAATTAAGGTAGCTGCCACATAACTCGATTCAGTAATTGGCCCGTTGAGCTTAGCAGATAAAAATACAAGCATTGGTCGCATTTGCTTGCCTTTTCTACGTAGTATATAATTGGTTATTATGCTTAAAAGAGGAATTTTTGTTTTCAATTGATCCCTAAAATAGGGTTCGAATTTCTGCATTTCTTCTTTTATCGGGGCTTTAATAATTGATATATCCGACATTCAATTAATCTTGATCTATTACATAATAGGGCGGTAATTGCCCGTGTTTAGTTGCCAAATTTATAAATTTATCGCGATTTTAACTTATACATATTGATATAATCTAAATATTTAAATAGTTTTGTGCATCAATAAATGATATATAATAAGATAGTTATATATTTGCATTTATAAATCTATTGAAGAAGCTGAAGAATGAAGATTAAAGACTTAGATGCAGAATTACTTGAGAGAGCTGCCGGAATGTTAAAAGCTATCGCCCATCCAATGCGAATTGCTATTTTGAGCCATTTGGAAGATGGTAATATGTTAACAGTTACCGAAATACATAAGTTATTAGAGATTGAGCAATCGACTACTTCGCATCATTTAGGTATCTTAAAGGATAAGGGTGTATTGTCAAGTAAGCGTGAGGGAAAAAACACATTTTATTTCTTAAAGCACAATAGTTTACGCAACATTGTTGACTGTGTAAGCAAGTGTAGTATTGCAGGATAAGTAAATATAAAGATAGGATAGAAGACTGATTGCTTTGATCAGTCTTTTTTTATGGAGTGAGGAGATGGCAAAGATTAGATTAACAAAGGAGTTTAGATTTGAAATGGCGCATGCTTTATGGAACTACGATGGTTTATGTCGTAATATTCATGGGCACTCTTATATATTGGCTGTAACTGTTATTGGCGAACCTCTTACGGATGAAAACAATCCTAAACTAGGAATGGTAATGGATTTTGGTGATTTGAAGCGAATTGTTAACGAAGAAATTGTAGACCGACTAGATCATTCAATTGTAATAAGTGATAAAGCACCGTCGGAACAATTGTTATCATTACCACAAATGAGTGAACGCTTTGAGCTTGTTAGTTATCAGCCAACCTGTGAGAATATGCTAGTTGATTTTGCCGAACGTATTAAGAAACGTTTACCTCAAGGAATTGAATTACTCAGTTTAAAGTTGAACGAAACGGCCAATAGTTTTGCCGAGTGGTTTGCTTCGGATAATTAATAAATTATTTGGGAAGTTGACCAAATAAACCAACTATTGATCTGTGAAACTTGTGAATACCTTTTACCGGAGGCGCATACATAAAAATGCACTCGTTATGAATAATCTGTTGACCAGCTTCTTCAGCGATTTGAACAAGTTCCTTTGTACAAGATTCTTTTTGAACCCAGATGTTCTCAATTTCCAATTCAAGTGCTTCTCTTAATAATTCATTTGTTTTTGATTTTTGAGAAATGATTAAGAGGCTTTCAATTTTTTCGGGTATTTGTTTGATGTTTTTATAACAAGTTTGTCCATCAATCTCATCTATATTTGGATTAACAGGAATGACCTGATAGCCATTCTTTTTTAAATTGTTGAATACCATTCTACCAAACTTCTTTTCGTTCCGACTAACGCCAACAATTGTAATTACACCAGAACTAAAAAAACGATTGATTTGATCTTTTGTTACTTTCATGGTAATTGGGTTTAGTGTTGTTTTGTATGAAGGACATCTTTATAGATGAAATACTTGACAAGACGATTGAGTTTACCTATTTAGTTTTATTGTATCCAATGGTAAACCTGCTTCAATCCAGGTTACTAAGCCATCTTTGAGTTCATATACCTCCGTGAAGCCTGAGTTCTTCATCACCTTTAGTGCTTTTTTAGATCGATCACCAATTTGGCAGTAAACAAATATTGGATCATGTTTTGGCAAATCTTGAATGAGCAATTCTAAGGTTTTTTGATCCTCAGCAAGTATAGCATCCCTAATTCTGTCTTCTGCGAATTTAAAAGAAGGGCGCGCATCAATAATAATGGCGCCTTTATTTTCATTAAGTTTTTGGTGAAACTCCTGCGCGTTTATTCGCGATTTTGAACTTTGTGCCTCAACGTGTATTATACCTAAAAGTCCAAGGGTGATAAATAGCATTTTTAAAGCGCTCATCAACTTCTGTGTTTATATTGCACTACATGTCGACCTGCTCCAAACGAGGCTCTATTTCCTTCTTAAATTGCTCAATTAGCTTGGTTCGCGAATCCTTAAGAGCATATTCATGATTACCAGGACGCATTCCGCGAATACCAGAGAGTTCATCTGCGAAAATTTCGGTTTGAGATTTTGTATCTGTTATGGTAATGCTAAAGTCAGCAAACACAAGGTATACCTCGTAACCCTGACCTTTACGTTTATCTCCAGAAACAAAGTTGGAGCTGATTTTTACAATAAAATCTGAATCTTCCTTATTTTGAGTGAAGGTAAAAAAGTTGTTGTTGAGTTCTGTTTTAATCATGCTTGAGAAAGCGCCTTTATCATTCTCTTCGCCAAATACTTTTTCTTCGGTAATTAAATAGGCTTTCGACTTTTGGACTTCCAACTTAATGGCAGTAGTAGGCATTTGTTTCGCAGGAAAGAATACCTGAAGAAGTTTTTTTAATTCTTCATCTGTTTCGTTATCAATGGCATGGCTAAAGTCAAAAGTGGCGGTAATTTCCTGAACCTTACGTTTGGATATCAGGCGCGTAATGGATACACCAGCATAACCATCTAAATTGGTTTTGGCTTGCGATGACAATAAACCTTCACCCTTAGAAAAGTGAAACGCCAAAGGAAAGCCTGTTAAAGCAACTTTTTCGCCATTATTTGATACAAATAGCGCATTCACACCTATTGGTACTTGTAATTGTTTTGAAAACTGAATTTGATAACCGGGTTGTACAGGCAGTAGTTCGGTACGTCTGAATACATCTTGAATTGTACTAAATACTTCGGTACCCACATTATACGTTCCGTCTACGGTCTTATATGTTAGGTCGTCTTCAAGGTGGTCGCGCAAACTTCCAGCCGCCTTCGATAAATAGTTTAAAGCTGAAAAAGCATCGTTAACAGCAATGGCTTTTTTTGCATCCATTATAAATGAACCTGCCATCATTTTTGCCTTATCCAATTTCATTTCTTTCATCCGTGCATAACGCTCCTTCGAAAGGCGGGCCATTACCCAATATTCCTTACGATCTTCCCAGGTAATAACTTCGTAGCCTTCTAAGGTTTCAAGTACCGAAGTTTCAACCTTACTTTCGTAAGCTTCCTTAAAATCGTTATCTGTTTCAATTTTTCGTAATACCGAGTTGGATGAAATGGTCACTTTTATTTCACTGCTCATTTGCTTTAATGCCACATTACGTGCATTGCGGCGATATTCTACTTCGCTTCCTTCTTTGGCAGTCATGCCAATTCCAATAAAGTAAGTGGGATCATTGGGGCGTTGCTTTACCCAGTCTGGTTTTCTTTTTGCATCGCTTGTAAAAGGGAGTGAGAATAATACAACTAGAGTTAATAGGTAAGTTAAGTTTTTCATCGGTTAAAAATTTCTTACAGTAAGCATGGATTAGTAATAATAACTGTTTACATACATCAATGTTCAATTCAAATCAGTGATTTTCAATCGGATGATGCAAGTAGTCTCTCAATGCAAGTGAAAATTAAATGAGACTCGTATCCTCTTGATTGAGCAAAGCGTACCATTGAAGCCTTTGCTTTCCATGGATCTTTGTTTCGTAATTGGCGCATTTTAACTTGCAATAATTCTGCCAATTTTTCGAGGTACTCTTTTTCATTAATTTCCTCTAATGCGTCTTCGATTATAAAAGAGGAAATATCTTTTTGTTTGAGTTGGTACTTAATTTTGGTTCGACCCCATCCGTTAAACCTAAATTTATCCCGAACAAAAAACTGACTATACCTGCCATCATCAAGGTACTTTTCAGATATCAAATAGTCAATAGCTTCATCACATTCTTCAACCGAGAGTTCCCAATTTACTAGTTTTTTTCGAATGTCGGAAACACACCGTTCCTGTTGCGAGCATAAAACGGCAGCTTTATGTAAAGCTTTTTTATATTCCATTACTTAATCCAGATACCTTTAATATTCATGAATTCCTTCATGCCGTAATGTGATAATTCGCGTCCAAAGCCACTTTCTTTAACACCACCAAAAGGCAAGCGTGGATCAGATCGAACAAAATCATTGACAAAACAGCAACCGGCATCCATCTCTTCTTCGGCAATACGTTTGCCACGTGAAACATCCTGGGTAAAGACTGCAGCTCCCAATCCAAATATACTATCGTTCGCAATTCGAATGGCATCTGCTTCATCCTTAGCCTTAATTAGTGATGCTACCGGGCCAAATAATTCTTCGTGATAAGCCGCCATACCAGCTTGCACATCGCCAAGAACGGTTGCAGGATAAAAAGCTCCGTCTCGCTGTGGAATGTATCCACCCGTAAGAAGTTTTGCTCCTTTATTTATACTGTTTTCAACCTGCATATGAAGATCTTCGCGTAAATTAAACCTGGCCAATGGTCCCATTTGCTTGTTTTCATCTATTGGATCACCAAGACTTATGTTTCGCATTTTATCAACGAATAACTCGGTAAAAGCATCGTATACAGATTCCACTATAATGAAACGTTTAGCGCCAATGCAGCTTTGGCCGGCATTTAAAACCCGGCCAGCAACACAAGCATCCACCGCTTTTTCAATGTCGGCATCTTCTAGTATGATATATGGATCGCTACCACCTAATTCGAGAACGCATTTTTTGAGGTGTTTTCCGGCTGTAGCAGCAACTTCTTTACCCGCGGGTGTACTTCCGGTTAGTGTGACTGCTTTTATCCGTTTATCAGCGATAATACGTTCTACTTTATTGCTGCGTATTAATAGGGTTCGGAATACATCCTTAGGAAAACCTGCTTCAACAAAAACCTCTTCGATGGCCAAGGCACAAGCTGGCACGTTTGAAGCATGTTTTAGTAGGCCAACATTTCCGGCCATAAGGGCAGGAGCTGCAAAACGAAATACTTGCCACAACGGAAAATTCCATGGCATGATGGCCAATACCGGGCCGAGTGGTTGGAGTGAGGCATATGATTCTGTTGCATCGGTTTCAATTATTTCGCGCTCGAGAAATTTGCTACCGTTATCGGAATAATATTCACATACCAAGGCGCATTTTTCAACTTCGGCCCGCGATTCTTTTATGTTTTTACCCATCTCAACCGTAATATTGAAGGCCAAACCTTCTTTTTTATCACGTAAAACTTCAGTTGCTTTTCTGAGAAGCTTAGCACGTTCTGATATGGGTGTTTTTTTCCAACTGTGAAAAGCCAGGTAATTGGCTTCGATGGTTTCGGCAACATCATCCCAATGAAACTCTTCGTATTCGCGAATGATTTCGCCGTTGGCAGGATTGATACTTTTTAAAAGCATAGAATTATAGATTAAGCTGTGATGATAAAATTACGCTTAAATGTTATTTTAGAAAAGTGTTTAGGAAGATTTGTAATAAAATCATAAACAAAAAACTCCTGCCTGGAAAAGACAAGAGTTATTTTAGTTGTTTGAATATGATTGATTTATTTCACCCTCTTCCAAGTTACTTTTTTACCAATGATGGATACACCAATGTAGCCTTTTACTATGAGTGTGTCCTCATTATCGTCGAACCACATAAGACATTTATAAGTGCTGCCGCTTTTGGGGTCGTAGATAGTACCATCTATCCATTCCTCGTCGTCTTCATCGTACGAAAATCCTTGAAGCAGATTTAAACCCATTATGGGTCTCTTCTGAAGCTTTTCGTCCGGATTTTTATCATCCAGTTTATTTTCGCCACTCTCTCTTTTGGGTTCTTTAAGCCAAACTATAGCTCCATCGTATTGCTTATCTGCATTTTTTGAAATTGTTACTTTAGAATCACCATCTTGTGTAAGCCAGGTGCCCAGTATTTTATCGGCTTGTTGAGCATTTATGGTAGATATAGCAAAAAGAAAGCCGAATATTAGCAATAGGTTTTTCATAGTAATTTAAAATTTCTGGTACATTAATGTTTAACTATCTGTAATGCAAGAAAGTTAAGTTGAATAAGAATAACAAAAATGAGGTCAACTTTTTATTAAGGAACGGGGTCGTGTCCATGTCCGCCCCAAGGGTTACAACTAATAATGCGCTTTATGGCTAAGTAAGTTCCTTTAAAAGGACCATGCTTTTTTAAGGCTTCAATTGTATAGGCAGAACAAGTAGGAGTGTATCGACAAGAGGCACCAAGTATAGGTGATAAAAACCATTGATAAAGTTTGATGGGAAGAATTAATAAAGCTACCAAGCCAGCTTTTAACCAATGAAATGGTAGTAGGTAAAAAGGTATTTTATTTTGGTTCTTCATTAGAACAGGTTTTTAAAACAAGTTGTTTTAATCCTTTTTGCATGCCTTTTTCAAAATCGGCAGTGTTTAAAATTTCGGTAGGAAGATAAATAAAAGCAAGCATAAGTTGTTTGTTATTTGCCTTTAATTCATCAACAAGCAAGTGTTTATTAAGGCGGTATGCTTCACGTATTTTGCGTTTTATCAAATTTCGTTTCACCGCTCTTTTAAAGCGTTTTTTAGGAACCGAGATTAATAATTGTGCTTCAACCTTTGTGTATTCGCTTGTTACGGGTAGGTAGGTAATGCGAAAGGGGTATTTTACAAATGATTTTCCTTTTGAAAAAAGCATATCAATTGCAATTTCACTGCAAAGGTGCTCTTTCTTCTTAAAGGAAAATCTTCTTTCGCTCATCCTAATATTGGTTTAAAAAAACAATCCTTCTTACCAGAGGCAAGAAGGATGTCTCCCGATGATGGGATAAATATTATTTCTGTCCTTTATTGAACTGCTTGATAAATTGCTCAAGTGCCATAGTCATTGATGGCGCTTGTGGCATTGGTGCTTGAATATCTAAACGCAAGCCAGCATCTTTAACGGCCTTAGCAGTAGCTGGTCCGAATGATGCAATTTTGGTATCGTTTTGCTCAAAATCAGGGAAATTTTGCAAAAGCGATGTTATACCTGAAGGGCTGAAAAATACCAAAATATCATAATTTACATCTTTTAGATCGCTTAAGTCGCTACTAACTGTTTTGTAAAGAATGGCTTTCGAATATTTAACCTTCGACTTATTCAATAAGGTTGGAATCTCTTGCTTATGAATGTCAGAAAGAGGCACTAAGTATGTTTCATCTTTGTGCTTTTTAACAACATCAATTAAGTCAGGGAAACGACCTGTTGAATGAAAGATTTTTCGCTTACGATAAACAATGTATTTCTGAAGATAAAATGCTGTAGCTTCTGAAATACAGAAATACTTCATCGTATCTGGAACTGTAACACGCATTTCTTCAGCAATTCTAAAATAGTGATCAATGGCAGTACGACTCGTAAAAATAACCGCTGTATGATCTAATAGATTTACCTTCTGAGTTCTAAATTCTTTCGCAGGAACAGCTTCTACCTGAATAAATGGCCTGAAATCAACTTTTACATTGCTCTTATCAGCCAAATCAAAATACGGAGATTTTGGGGTTGAGGGTTTGGGTTGTGAAACCAGTATTCTTTTAATCTTCAATGTTTTACAATTTAAATTCAACTACACCTTTGTCCTCACTTGAATTGTCACTACAATATCAATAGCTTGATAAGTATTGACAAGGGTAAAATTTCTAGCGCACAAAAGTACAAAAACATATAAAATATTGAAAGCGGAGAGCGTAAAATAATTTTAACACCTCTTAACAACTGAATGGTATACATGATAAGAAAGAGTGCCAGCCCAGCTTTCAGAAGATATGTGCTCGTTAAATAATCTACAAAAGGAATGACACTAACGATTGGTAAAAGTGTAATTCCAAAAGCTTTACTCAAAATATCTGCATTAAAGATGTATTCATTTGTATCAGCGGAGGTTTCAAAAATGAATGAAACAATTCGATACAAGATGGTCTTGATTCCAAAATAAAGTAATACGCCACCAATAATTGCAAGTAAAAATACATGCTTAGAAAAGCTGCTTGGAGTTTTTCCAAAAATTAGGGTGTATTCAAATATTAATAAGGAGCTGGTTAGCACAAATAGTGTAGATAAGGCCCACCCCGGTTTTTGATTTTGTAGGTTAAAACTTGAAAAAAGCTTACTGGCAGATTGTTGATATCGAACGGCAGAAAAAATCTCATTGATATACTTTCCGGCACTTATTTTCACTAAACCTGCTATTATTAGCGTTAATAGAATAAAACCAGACAGCCAATCTTTTGAATCGGTAAAAGCATTGGACTTGCGAGATTTAACTGCATTTGTTTTTAAAGTTGTTTCGCTTAATCGTTGAGATGGCTTTTCAATTTTTACTATTTCAGCTGAGCTGGTATCGTTAGTATGATTGCTTGTATTCTTGATGGTGATTGCTTCCTCTTCAACAAACTCTTCGGAAGATTGTACGCTGATTGAGTGGTCAAGCGTATTTTGGAAAATACCTTCATCCGCCTGAATCAGGTTTAAAAAAATTGAATCTTCATGAGACAGAAACTGATATTTGAGTTTAGGAACGGGTTTGTAAGTATTCGTTTGAGACAGGTGAGCGGGTTTCTCCATATCTATTTGCATAATGTGCGTACGAAACGAATTTCCAAGGTTCAAACTATCCTTACTCAACTGCAAAGTTGGAGTTGATGTTTCATTTTGTGGAGTTGATATCGTATTCTGCAAGCTCATTCAAATAGTATTTACGCAAAAATAGTAAAAAGGATGTCTTAGTTATGATTATTGCAATTGTTTCATGACGTGAGTGTTGAATTCAATTCCTTAACTTACTCATTAATACAAGGGCACATTAATATTGGTAATGGCTATCATACTGCAGCAAACTTGATTGCATCATTGTCCCATTTAGGAATCTGACGAATGGCCATTGGAACATCAGATGCTTTGTCAACTAAATGCCACAACGCCTCGTGCTCTTTTCTCATAAAGTTTTCGTCAATCATTTTGTGTAGCATAGCTACCAAAGGATCGAAAAACTGTTTGGTATTAACCAAAATTATTGGTTGCTGAAATTGACCTAGTTTTTTAAGTGAAAGCACTTCAAATAATTCTTCAAACGTTCCGGTTCCACCAGGTAGTACAACAATTGCTTCAACATCTTCTATCATTAAAGCCTTTCTTTCAGCCATGGTATTCACATGAATCATGTTGCTAACACCTTTGTGTTCCCATTCTACTTCCACCATAAAATGAGGAATGACACCTGTTACCTTACCTTTATGTTCGAGTACCTTATTGGCAACAGCGCCCATAAGACCAACAGCACCGCCTCCATATTTCAGACCATAATTATTTTCAACTAAAACCTTCCCCAGTGCTGTCGCTTCTTCTGTGTAGGCAGTATCAACTTTTGAGCTGGAAGCGCAAAATACACATATGTCTTTCATCTGTTTGTAATTTTATAATTTTTGCCTCCCGACCCTCGATTGCTATCGGGATGGAACTCTCATGAAGTTTCAATCATTGACTTCGTTGATCCCACGATTCTCCTGTGTGCGGAATGAATAATTGAAATTTGCATGTTCGTTTCATGTAAAATATTGTTTTGTTCTTTAACTTATTTTTAAGCCGAATCGCCAACGCACCATGCGGCGGCTCCCAACAAAATAATGTCTTTTAATATGCTTTGACCCAATTTTGATAGTTCCGGAAACCCGTATCCAGATTGCCATACATGACCCGAAGTAAATAATGTTGACACACTTATTGTTAATATTATCACAGCTATTATTGCCCCTATAAAACTAAGTTTTTTCGAGACAGGTTTTAGCATTAATAAAATGCCAATAATCATTTGAAGATAGGCTAACACTAAAGTAAAAGTATAGGCAGTAATGTATTTTAAAAGCCAGGAAAAGAGGCTTGAGTTTTTAAGAATATCATTCAGATAATCAGCTTCCGTATTTTTGAATTTTAGTAAACCTAACCAAATAAAAACGATGGCAAGTCCGTATCGAAGTATAAAATGACTTAGTGATTTAAAGGTTTTAGCAATAATCATGGTTAATTGTTTTAGAAGATTGAAATACCTGTTTTAGTCGTGAATAACTCAAGTGCTTTTACACCAGCAAGCGAATTGCCGTGTTTGTCTAGTCCCGGGCTCCAAACACTAATTGATAAGAGTCCGGGTATTATAGCTGCAATACCACCACCAACACCACTTTTACCTGGCATGCCTACTTTAAATGCAAAATCACCTGCTGCATCGTAAGTGCCACAAGTTAATAATAAGGCATTTAAGCGTTTTGCCTGGCTCGCGCTTAAATAGGTTTTTCCCGATATTGGATGTGTTCCGTGATTTGCTAAATATAGAAATGCATTACTGAGATCAACACAATTCAATTCCAGTGAGCAGTGACCAAAGTATAAGTCAAGCACATCACCTACTTCGGATTGTATATTGCCATAACTTTTCATAAAATGAGCCAGAGCTGCATTTCTGTGACCCGTTTTTTTCTCCGACTGAAAGACGTTAACGTTAAGCTTCAAATTTTTGTTATCGGCTAATTCGCGAATAAAACGAATCATGTAATTTAATGGGTCATCGTAATTATTGGCAATGCAATCGGCTACCACAATAGCACCTGCATTAATAAATGGGTTACGTGGCTTTCCGTTCTCTCTTTCGAGTTGTATGAGTGAATTAAAAGGATTACCTGATGGTTCTTTTCCAACGCGTTTCCATAACTCATCTTTGAGAATTGAGAAGGCCTTGGTTAAAGTAAAAACCTTTGATATACTTTGTACCGAAAAGTTAGTTTTACTATCTCCAATTTCGAATAAGTCGCCATTAATTAGGCGAACAGCCATGCCGAACTTGTTTTTATCAACGCGCCCTAATTCAGGAATGTAAGCTGCAACTTGTCCTTGTGATAAAAGTGGAGCAACTTCTTCCTTTATCTCTTCCAAAATACTTTGCCATGAGTTGTTGCTAAAAGTCTTATTAGCTATGGTCATATCAGGCATAGGCATTCATTTATTTCTTTTTAAATGGAATATGGTACTCTAGGTTGTAGGTAAAAGATAGGTTTGTGGTATTGTCACGACTTCCATACCCTGGTATGGCATAGGGTTCAATCTGATTTTCATTACTTAAGTTAAGCAGCCTTCGTACCCTGACGGTCCATCCCATGTAGAAATTTTTCAAAACCTCAGAACGTAAACCAAATACGAATTCAGCCCAATGACTTGAGGTGATACCCTTTCCTAAAGCACCAGTATAATTTCCCCAATAACCATCCTTTACTGTGAATCGGGTGTTTTCCTGTTCTTGCACAGCAACTCCATAACGCAGACCTAGTATCAAATTATCGTTGTTACCAATTTCTTCTACTTTGAATATATTGTAGTCTGCACCCAAACGCATGAAAGACCCATCAGAAGTATATGAAAAGGGGTCGTTTTGTAAATCTACTTTTTCGTAGCCTACTTCGCCAACGGCAAACCACTTACGATTAAATTTATAACGCGCAGTTGCTTCTAAACCAAATCTTTCTGGTTCAATAGCTTTTATAATAAAAGTACCAATATTAATACCAATGGCTAAGCCCGGATCTTTTGGTTCTTTTACTTTTTCCTCTGTTTCTTCCTGAGCTACAAGTGTAGTGAAAGTAAAAAACAAACTAAGGCTCAATATAAATTTTAACATTTTCTAAATTTTCTCCATAATTAACATTGGGATAGCTGATACGAACGGAATCCACAATATTAGTGGTATAAATAACGGTATCCAGAATCAGGTTAAATGTCATTCCGCAATCACCTGATACGTATTGTAAATCTTTGTCGTACACAAAAACCAAAGTATCTTTGGTGGTAATAATTGCTTCACCAACCTTAAGTTCTTCTTGTATAATAAATTCTGTTGTATCCCGATTTAAATCCATTGGCAAATACATCTCTTGTACACTTGCACTATCATGCAAAAGAGAATCGTTATTTAATCCATGTACGGTAATGCCGTTTAAAGTAGTATCGTTTTCACTATCTACGTGTGCTGCCATAAAGCTGGTTTGCACGGCATGCTGGTTCGATAAACAAATACTACTATTGCTACAACTATATATCGCAGCGAATGCAAAAATTATACTCCACTGAACAATTCGAATCAATCTCATTGAAATGCGCTTTGTTACAAAAATAGTAGTAAGTAATCAAAATGTGTGAAGTGGATGAAAAAAAAGTAAAATTAATTTTAGTGTTCGTTATGCACGATTACGTACACGTGTTTGTTCGAAATAGAACAGAATAATATGTTAGTTAAGATTGTTAAGTGATTGAAAGTTAATAAACAAACTTTTTCGGCCTATATATTGATATAAGACGCGAAAATTAAATTATCACTTTAAACCAAGTAAATAGTTTATGAAGAATTGTTTTTTACTGCTGGCTTTTACTTTCCTAGTAGCCGGTTTTGGGTCAGTTAATGCCCAATTGAACAAAATTAACTTTGAAGAATTCGATTTGGATAATGGCTTACATGTTATCCTTCACCAAGACAAAAGTACTCCTAATGTTACCGTTTCGGTAATGTACAACGTGGGTTCAAAACACGAAGATCCGTCTCGTACTGGATTTGCCCATTTCTTTGAGCACCTAATGTTTGAAGGTACCGAGAATATTGATCGTGGTCAGTATTTTAAGATTGTGCAGAACGCTGGAGGAACACTGAATGCAAATACCTCAAATGACCGTACGTATTATTACGAGATTATGCCATCGAACCAGTTAGAATTAGGTTTGTGGTTAGAGTCGGAGCGTATGTTGCATGCAAAGGTTGATTCAGTTGGTATTGCTACTCAAAAAGGTGTAGTGATTGAAGAAAAGAAACAGACAACTGATAACCAACCTTACGGAACTATTATGCAGGAAACTATGAAACGTGCATTTAAAGTTCACCCTTATCGTTGGCAAGTTATTGGTGATCCTGATCACATTAGAGCTGCTAAGGATGAAGAGTTTCAAATGTTTTATGAGAAATTCTATGTGCCAAACAACGCTGTACTAGTTTTAGCTGGTGATATTGAAATGGAATCAGCTAAGCAATTAGTAAAAAAGTATTTCGCTGACATACCAACAGGAAAGCATGACCTAGCTCGTGAATTAATTGTTGAGCCTGACCTGAATGGTGAAGTTCGCGACACTATTTATGACAATGTACAACTACCACTTATTCTACAAGCATATCGTACACCAGCAATGGGAACAGATGATTATTATGCATTAGATATGTTAGGCACCTTATTGTCAAAAGGTCAAAGCTCGCGTATGTATAAATCATTGGTTGATGAGCAACAAATGGCACTTCAGGCAGGTAGTTTTGCCATGCCATTTAATGAGCCTTCTGTAACGCTTGCTTATGCCTTGCCAAATATGGGAGTTGAGTGCAAAGATTTAGAAAACGCAATTGATGCTGAAATAGCAAAGGTGCGCGACGAATTGATTTCGGAAAGAGAATTTCAGAAGTTGAAGAATCAGTATGAAAATGATATTGTAAAGGGTAATATGAAAGTTGCGACTCGTGCGAATAGTTTGGCTCGCTACTATACTTACTTCAAAAATACGAACATGATTAACACTGAGTTGGATAAGTATTTAGCAGTTTCTCGCGAAGATATTCAACGTGTAGCTCAAAAGTATTTGGTAGAAGATAATCGTGTAGTATTATATTATTTACCAAAATCGCAACAACAATAGTTGTTTGATAAATTCATATTGTATTAAAAGATAAATACTCTCAAACAGTAATAAGAGAGTTTCAAAATATATTTCGATGAAGAAAACATTATTTTTATTCTTAACCCTTTTGGTTGCTCTTTCAACTCAAGCGCAGCTTGACCGCAGCCAAATGCCGGAAGCAGGACCTGCTCCAAAAATTAATATTGGCAAAGCAAAGTCATTTGAACTAAAGAATGGTTTGAAAGTTTTTGTTGTTGAAAACCACAATGTACCAGTTGTGTCGTATACTTTATCATTAGATATTGATCCTGTTTTAGAAGGTGATAAAGTTGGTTATGTTTCTATGGCAGGTGATTTAATGCGTTCGGGAACAACAACAAAAACAAAAGCTGAAATAGATGAGGCCATTGATTTTATTGGAGGTTCGGTTACAACTCACTCAGGTGGTATTTATGCCAGCTCTTTGAAAAAGCACTCTGATGTTTTATTGGGCCTTATGACAGACGTCCTGTATAACCCTGTGTTTCCACAGGAAGAATTAGAAAAGTCAATCAAACAAACATTAACAGGTATTACTTCTCAAAAAGATGATCCTAAGGCTATTGCTGGAAATGTTTCTGACGCAATTCTATACGGAGATAAACACCCTTATGGCGAAATTATGACTGAAGCAACAGTTGAAAACATAACTGTTGAGGATTGTAAAAACTATTACGAAACTTATTTCCGACCAAATGTTGCTTACCTTGTTATTGTGGGTGATATAACTTTAAAAGAAGCAAAGAAACAAACCAAGAAGTATTTCGCAAAGTGGGAAGAAAAAGAAGTGCCAACTCACAAGTATGAATACCCAAAGAATTTGGATAAGCCATTCTTAGCTGTATCTAATAAAGATGGCGCAACTCAGTCAACTGTTGTTGTTACATATAATGTGGATATGAAACCAGGTCATCCTGATGCTATTAAAGCAAAGGTGATGAATGCTATCTTAGGTAGTGGAATGAACGGTAGACTAACTCAAAATCTTCGTGAGGATAAAGCCTGGACTTATGGTGCTTATTCATCGTTGAGTACCGATGAGTTGGTTGGTTCATTTAATGCTTCAACGCAAGTAAGAACAAGTGTAACCGATAGTACCGTTACTGAAATTTTGTTTGAAATGAACGGTTTACGTTCTGATATTGCAACTGAAGAAGAATTGAATTTGGTATTGAATTCAATGACAGGTAGCTTTTCTCGTTCATTGGAATCTCCATCAACAGTAGCTCGTTTTGCATTAAACATTCAGAAATACAACTTACCAGAAGACTATTACGAAACGTATCTTGAAAAGTTGAATGCAGTAACCTTGGAAGATGTTAAAGCGATGGCTGATAAGTATATTACGCCTGATAATGCTTTAATATTAGCTGTGGGTGATGTACCTGCTATGAAATCGACACTTAAGCCTTTTGCTAAAGATGGCGAAGTAGTAATGTATAATTATTATGGCGAAGTTGTAAAATCAATGCCACTACCTGCAGGTTTAACTGCCGAGAAAGTAGTAGCTGATTATGTTGATGCCATGGGTGGAGCTGAAGCTGTTAATGCGGTTGACAGCTATATGATGGAAGGAAAAATGAGTATTCAAGGTATGGCTTTGAACATGAAACTTTTCAATAGTCGTCCGAATAAAACTTGTGTTGAAACATATATGCAAGGAAACTTGGTATCGAAGCAGGTTTGTAATGGTGAGGCAGCAAAAGCTATTAGCCCAATGGGAGAGCAGAATATCGAAGGTGAGATGCTTGAGAATATGAAGGCTGAAGCAATTATTTTTCCTGAAACGCAATATGCTGAATTAGGTTTTAAATTGGAATTGCTGGGAGTAGATAACGTTGAAGGTGAGGATGTTTTTAAGGTGAAAATTGTAAATCCACTTGGAAAAGCAAAAACAGCATTCTTTAGCCGTGAGTCTGGATTAAAGCTTAAAGAAATAAGTGAAACTCCACAAGGTAATTCTGTTACACTTGTAAAAGAGTATACTGAAGTTAATGGGATTAAATTTCCAAAATTGATAACACAATCAGTTGGACCACAGTCATTCGATATCGAATTTGAAGTAATTAAAGTTAACGAAGGCGTGAGCGAAGAAAACTTTAAAATCTAGTAGACATTGGCATGGATATTAGATATGGGCAGCCTAATAGGTTGCCCATTTTTTGTATCAATTAAGTATCGAAAAGTAATTTTTATAACTTTGCAAGCATTCATAAAAATGATGTAATGAGCGGTAAAAAAGGAGTAATTGCCATTGATGGGCATTCGTCTTGTGGGAAAAGCACTGTGGCTAAGGATTTGGCTAAAGTATTGGCTTATGTGTATATTGACTCTGGTGCAATGTATCGGGCAGTAACTTTATTTGCCATGAAGAATGGTATAATTGGTGAATCGGGAATTGACGAGCAAAACTTAAAAGCTCAGTTAAATGACATTAACATCACTTTCAAATACGATGCTGATGCCAAGCTTAACGAAACTTTTTTAAATGGAGAAAGCATTGAAGAAGAGATTCGTGGGTTGGAGGTAAGTAACAATGTGAGTGCCATTAGTACCATTGCCTTTGTACGCCATCGAATGGTTGAGTTACAACAAGCCATGGGCAAAGAAGGTGGTATTGTGATGGACGGCAGAGATATTGGTACCGTGGTGTTTCCTAATGCCGATTTAAAGCTGTTTATGACGGCATCGCCCGAAATACGTGCTCAACGTAGATGCGATGAATTAATGGCAAAAAATCCGGCTGATACAAGTATTTCTTTGGAAGCCATTTTGCAGAATGTAAAAAGCCGCGATCACATTGACAGTACGCGTACTGAAAGCCCATTAAAACAAGCAGAAGATGCGCTGGTTTTAGATAATGGTAATATGACTAAACCTGAGCAACTGCAATGGATTTTGGATGTTTTAAAAGAGCGTAACCTAGCTTAGTTCCATGATTAAAGTTGAGATTGATAAATATTCAGGTTTTTGTTTTGGTGTAAAGAAAGCTATAAACGCAGCTACGGATTTATTGCAAAATGGCGCTCCACTTTATTGTGTTGGCGATATCGTGCACAATGAAGCTGAATCAGAACGTTTGCGCAATCTCGGCATGAAGGTTATCTCGCACGATCAACTTAGTGATATTAATGGGACTATTCTGTTTAGAGCCCATGGAGAACCACCACTTACTTATTCTAAAGTGATAGAGGCAGGCCTTAAATTAGAAGATCAAACTTGCCCGGTTGTGTTGAAATTACAACAACGAATAAAGCAGGCTTATCAGCAAATGCTTAAAGTAAATGGACAATTGCTTATTTTTGGTAAGATTGGGCATGCCGAGGTAAATGGCCTGGTTGGTCAAACCGACGATCAAGCCATTGTTATTGAGAGTATAAATGATTTAAGTAAGATAGATTTTTCACGACCAATTGAGTTGTTTGCTCAAACAACCAAAAATCCGGATGAATTAAAGCTAATTATTAAAGAGATTGAGTTGCATTCAAAAGCAAGCTTTGGATGGCACAACACTACATGTAAACAAGTTACGGGCCGTGTTCCTCGCATTAAAGAATTCGCGCATTTACACAGTGTAATTGTTTTTGTTGGAGGAATAAAAAGTAGTAATGCGAAAGTGCTGTTTCATGCCTGTAAAGAAAGTAACGTACAATCTCATTTTGTGTCCTCACCAGATGAAATAAATAAAGAATGGTTTAACGATGCCGTTAGGTCAGTAGGTGTGTGTGGTGCAACTTCAACGCCAATGTGGTTAATGGTGGATGTAGCCGAAGCAATACAAAAATTAGTTTGATTCCTTTCGCAAGGTGAAAGAGAAGGTTGAATTAATAGAAATCAAAGATATAACACCTTTTGGATATTGACTAGATAGGAATATAAAGTGCTGTTTAATTATTTCTTGACTAAGGTTTTTTGTCAAAAATCTTATAAGAGTGTTTGAAAAGTATTTTAAATATTAAATTGCTGTTTCTAAAATAAACTTCCATGAGATATTTATCAATTGTTTTTTTGTCACTGACTACAGTATTTGTTTTAAGTTATTGCACTGGTCTAAATAAGGATGTCCAAAGTGTGCATATGCAGGCTATCACAATCGATACACATTGCGATACGCCAATGAAATTTATTAACAAGGGTTTTGACATTGGAGCAGAACATCAGGCTCCCTCAAGTAGAGTTGATCTGCCCCGAATGGAAAAAGGAGGCCTTGATGCTATCTTTTTTGCAGTTTTTACGAGTCAACGAGAACGTATTGAGAAGAATTACGATAAAGCTTACACTATCTCACATGCGATGATAGATTCGACTGAGAATGCCCTTTTACAATATGCTGATAAAGCTGAGATAGCAACTGAAGTTGAAGATGTGTATAGGCTATCTAAAGATGGAAAGCGAGCCATTTATTTGGGCATGGAAAATGGCTTTCCTTTGGCCAAGGATATTTCGCGAGTTGAAGAATTCTATAAACGAGGCATTCGTTATATTACGCTTGCTCATACAAAGAATAATGATATCTGCGATTCTTCAACTGATAAGAAAGGGCCAGAGCATAATGGTTTGAGTTCTTTTGGAAAAGATGTTGTTTCAGAGATGAACAGACTGGGAATGTTAATCGATGTTTCTCACATTTCGGATAAGGCTTTTTACGATGTGCTTGAGTTAAGTAATAAACCTGTTATCGCCTCTCATTCTTCGGTAAGGGCTATTTGCGAACATGCACGTAATATGAGTGACGATATGATTAAGGCTTTGGCAAAAAATGAAGGTGTAATTCAGATTTGCATATTAGGTGCCTACATAGAGGAAGAAGATACTACAACAATGAATTTCATAAAGCGTAAAGAGTTGCGTGTAAAGTATAATAATTTTAAGTACGCTAACGATGAAGAACGTAAGCAGGCTTGGGCCGAATGGGATCAAATCAATACGGATTATCCTCCAGTATTACCAACAATTGCTCAGGCTGTTGATCACATCGATCATGTGGTTGATTTGGTGGGCATTGATTATGTAGGTATAGGTTCTGATTTTGATGGAGGCGGAGGTTTGGCTGATTGTCAGGATGTAGCTGATTTTCCAAAAATTACTTCAGAATTACTGAAACGCGGTTATACCAAAGACGATATTAATAAGATATGGGGTGGTAATTTTTTGAGAGTTTTTAAGGCTGTTGAAGAGATTTAGGAATATACAGAGTTGGTATAAAAAAACACATTCATATCCTTGAATGTGTTTTTTTTGTTTAAATATTTTTTTAAAAATGTGGCTTTGGCTTAATTATTGTTATTAATAGTTACAATAAGTGCAGATTGGTTGCCTTATTGCATATCAACCCCCTTAACCATAAAAGACAGCAGAGTTATCATTACCTGCTGTCTTTTTTTGTTCTTGTAATCATCGGATGAATATTAACATCTTGTAATATTCATCCGATGAGTATAAATGATTTTTACTTAAAGTAAGCAATGATCTCTTTTAGTTTTGCTGCCAACTGAGTTAGGTTAGCTGCACTATCAGTAAATAGGGTAGCCGATTCAGAGTTTTGTTGAGTCACTTCATTCAGTTCCTGAATGGCTTTATTTACTTGTTCAGCACCACTTTGCTGTTCGTAGCTCGATGCTGTTATTTCTTGAACCAATTGAGAAGTTTTTTCTATGTCAGGGATGATATCTCCTAATTGTTGGCCTGATTTCTCAGATACTTCAACGGTTTTTTGTGTAAGGTCTACAATTTCATTGGCCGCTTTTTGTGAACGTTCAGCCAGTTTTTTAACCTCTGAGGCAACAACTGCAAAACCTCTGCCTTGCTCTCCTGCTCGGGCAGCTTCAACCGCAGCATTTAATGCAAGTATATTAGTTTGCTTGGCTATTTCTTCAATAATGGTAATTTTCTCCGCAATAATGTGCATTGAATCTCCAGCAATTTTTGTTGATTCGTATCCATCTTTCATCCCTTCAGCCGCTTTAGCCGCAATGGATTGTGTTTGCTGAGCGTTCTGATTATTTTGCTGTATGGTAGCAACCATTTCTTCCATCGATGATGATATTTCTTCAGCCGATGCAGCTTGGTTGGAGGCTCCTGCAGATAATTCATTGGAAGAACTTGAAAGTTCATTGCTAGAATTATCAATCTCATTTGAGCTTTCAATTATCTGCTTTATGATTCGTTTGATGTTATGAACCATGTCGTTTAGTGCCGAGCTTAATTCACCAATTTCATCAGTTCTATTTTCGTTTGCTTCAATCTCAACATTTAAATTACCGTTGGCAATTTCACGCGCAATCTCTGAGCTCTTTTTAATTGGGTTAGTAATTTTTGTTGCCAATATGTAGATAATAATATAGAGTAGAATAAGACCAACAATACCTATTACAAGACTTGTAGAAAGCAGAAGGTTTGCTTTTTTAAGTATTATTTTCTTAGGTACTTCAATCCCAATTGACCAAATATTATCAACACCTTCAACAGTAACAGGAGATAAAGATACGTAGTAGGTTTCACCATCTTCCGAATTAACATATTCAAATTGCGAAACTGCATTGTTTTGTGTTTCTGAAATGGCCGATTCAAATCGAATCGTATCATGCTCCATAACTTCAAAAAAGTTTTTACCAACAAATGCTTTGTTAGTGTGTCCTATTACCCTTTTATCCGAAGCTAAAAAGAATGAAATGGCACCTTCGTATGTGTTAATTTCCGAAATAATTTCTTCCATTGCACTTAAGCTGATGTCAACGGCAACAACGCCAATAAATTCACCATTTTTTTGGATTGGTGCAGCAATTGATGTCATTAGAATTCCTTCTAACTCAACAGTAACTTTATCGTAGTATGGATCCCACATCTCCAGACGGTTATTCTGTCTTGATATGTAATATTCAGAAGTTATTTCATCATTGTTCATGTCAACGCGTTCATGAACCTCGTTTATCTGACCGGTATGTGGATTTCTGAAATAAATATTCTTATCGCGACCGTTACGAAAGTTGTACCCATCAATAATTTCGTTTAATTCCCAGGTTTGCCATGTAGAAAGATAACTTGGGTTTTTTTCAAGCCAACCGTAGAGTATATCATTTAAAATATCATTTCGTACGTCCTCATCGATGTTTTCATAACGCTCATAGATGTCGCGAATTGTTATTGTTCCGCGTAATACCTGGCTTAAATCTGCCTGAATTAAGTTACGATACTCTTGAACGTTTGAGTTGATAATTTCTTTAGAATCCGCTAATGAGTTTTTCTTGAGGTTTAGACTGATAAATCCAAGACTAAAACCGTAAATAATAGTAAATGAGGCAAGTGTAAATAACAATAACCGACCCTTAAGTTTAAGGTTGATGAGTTTTTTCACAATAATTGGGTTTACTTGATTCGAAATGATTGGTTGTTTTTTTTGGAGTCCCTGACGGCGAATCAAGCAATTTTTTTTTGAATTCCCAAGTTTTTTGTGAGATATCGTACCTTGCCCTATTGACATTTTCAAAAAAAACTTGTATAACAAATAAAAAATGCCGGAATAATTTCCGGCATTATGTAACGTAAATAGTGTATATGTTTCTATTTGGCTAAAACAACAAAGTCCAGTTCAAATTCATCATAGATCATTTTATCACCCAGATTATCAAAGTATTTGCCCGATCCATATTTTACATCATATAGTGATCTGTCAACAACTAGTTTTCCTTTAAGTTTTTTATCCACCAAAGTAACTTCAAATTCAACCGGGTTGGTTTTGTTTTTAATGGTAAGATTGCCTTTAGCAATATAACCGTTCTTAGTCTTGCTAAACTTATTAATTACTAGTTTGCTAGTGGGGTATGTGCTAACTCCGAAGAAATCATCTGATTTAAGATGACCGACAAGCTTTTTGTTATATTCTTCATTTTCAATATCAGAGCAGGTAATGCTTGTCATGTCAACAACAAAAGTCGCACTGGTCAACTCGTCGTTTTTGTACTGTAGTTGCCCATTTTTAAAACTAATTGTTCCATTGTGTTCACCGGTTACTTTTTGGGCATCCCAATGTAATGTGCTCTTTTGTGTGTCAACAGATTTTTCCTGGCTACTTATTGCTGTAATTGAGAAAATACTAATAACAGCTATTAAAATTGTTTTCATGTGAATGTATTTTTAAATTTAATTTGACACATGTAACTCGCCAACATGGAGACTCTCCGATTTAAGAATTATCTTCCTATGGTTCGTTTCATATGCGTGTTAATTATTGGTTTATGAATTACAAACAGTTTATGAATTCAATTGGTTCAATGAAATTCTGTTATGGCTATGTTAATTTTATCCTGACATGAATCTTTGTGCATCGCTCAACTTAGTGTATTTTCCTATCTTTAGAAAAAATTATTGAATCATGTCGGAAGAAAAGAAGAAGTTGTATTTGTTGGATGCCTACGCCTTGATATATAGAGCTTATTATGCATTTATAAAGAATCCTCGTATAAACTCAAAGGGTTTTAATACATCAGCAGTTTTTGGTTTTACCAATTCGCTGTTAGAGATTTTAACAAAGGAAGATCCTACTCATATCGCTGTTGTATTTGATCCTTCTGGCCCTACTTTTCGGCATGAGGAATATCCCGAATATAAGGCCAACCGTGAAGCAACTCCCGAAGATATTAAATTATCTGTGCCCTATATTAAATCTGTAATTGAGGCATTAAACATACCGGTAATTGTAAAAGATGGTTTTGAGGCGGATGATGTAATTGGTACGCTTTCGGCTTTAGCCTCGAAAGAGGGTTTTGAAACCTATATGATGACTCCGGATAAAGACTATTCCCAGTTGGTTAAGGACAATGTTTTTATGTATAAACCTCGAAGTTTTGGTGGTGGCATTGATATTTGGGGAGTTGAAGAGGTGAAAGCAAAATTTGGCATAGAGAAGCCTATACAAGTAATTGATATTTTAGCACTATGGGGCGATTCTGCTGATAATATTCCAGGTTGCCCGGGCGTTGGAGAGAAGCGTGCCAAGGATATGATTAATGCTTATGGAAGCATTGATGGTATTTATGAGCATGTTGAGGAGCTAAAGGGTAAGCAGAAGGAGAACATGATTAATTTCGAAGAACAGGTAAGGTTGTCATATCATCTGGCAACCATTCGTTTAGATGTTCCTGTTGAATTGAACGAGAAAGAACTGAAGCGTGAGAAGCCAAATATGGATGCAGTTAATAAACTCTTTGAGGAACTGGAATTCAAGAATTTAATTTCGCGTGTAAATAAATTATTCGGCTCAGCGCCGGTGCAAGGCGATTTGTTTGGAGCGCCTGCTGCTGACTCTGATAAAAATGTTGAAGAAGAAGTTTATACATCACATAAAACTATAAATGACGTAGTTCATCATTACTATTTGATTGATAGTGAAATGAAGTTGGCTTCGTTAAGGGCTGAATTAAGTGTTCAGGATCGTTTTTCGTTTGATACCGAAACAACTTCCGTTAATGCAATGGAGGCCGATTTGGTAGGAATGTCATTTTCCTGGATAGCGAACGAAGCCTATTATGTACCTGTGCCTTCCGATAAAGAAAAAGCAACTGCCTTTGTAGAGTCTTTTCGTTCAATTTTTGAAGATTCGAAAGTCTTGAAAATTGCTCAAAACTTAAAGTACGATATGTTAGTGCTTAAAAAATATGGCATTGATGTTAAAGGACCATATTTTGATACCATGGTAGCGCATCATCTTCTATATCCTGGCATGAAGAATAATATGGATTTTATGGCGGAAACTTATTTGGATTACACACCTGTAAGTTTTGAATCTGTTGTTGGGCCAAAGGGAGCGAAGCAAAAAAACATGCGTGATTTATCTCCTGAGGCTGTAGTCGATTATGCTGCTGAAGATGCGGACATAACCTTGCAGTTGGCCGAGAAGTTTATGCCTGAAATTGCAGAGAGTGATGTAAAACAGTTGTTTGATGAAATTGAGATGCCGTTAATTGCTGTATTAGCTGACATGGAATTTGAGGGTGTAACCTTGGATGATAAAGCTTTACATGATTTTGCTGCCAAGTTACGCACAAAAATAATTGCCATTGAAAAGCAGATTATAGAATTGGCTGGAATGGAATTTAATATTGCTAGTCCAAAACAAGTGGGCGAAGTATTATTTGGCCATTTAAAAATTGATGAGAAGGCCAAGAAAACAAAATCAGGTCAATACAGTACCAATGAGGAGACGCTTCAGAAATTGAAGGATAAACACGAAATAATACCAGCTATTTTGGAGCATCGTGGTTTGGTTAAGCTCTTGAATACATATGTAGAAGCGCTTCCTAAATTAATAAATACTTCAACTAATCGAATTCACACGAGCTACAATCAAGCAATTGTTGTTACGGGCCGATTAAGTAGTACAAACCCCAACTTACAAAACATTCCTATTCGGGATGATAATGGTAAAGAAATTAGAAAGGCATTTACGGCATCCGACGAGGACAGGGTTTTTCTATCTGCCGATTATTCACAAGTAGAATTGCGCTTGATGGCTCATTTTAGTAAAGATGAACATTTGATCGATGCCTTTAATCGAGGCGAGGATATTCATGCTGCCACTGCTGCTAAAATATTTAAAGTGCCCTTGGATGAGGTGGATGCCGATATGCGAAGAAAAGCCAAGACAGCCAACTTCGGAATTATCTACGGAATATCAGCCTTTGGATTAGCCGAGCGTTTAACCATTCCTCGTAAAGAGGCAAAAGCAATTATTGAAGGCTACTTTGAGAGTTTTCCTGGTGTGAAAGCTTTTATGGATGAATCTGTAAATATTGCGAGGGAAAATAACTTTGTTGAGACTTTATATCATCGTAAGCGTAATTTGAGTGATATTAATTCGCGAAATGGAGTTGTGCGTGGTATGGCGGAGCGCAATGCTATTAATGCGCCAATTCAGGGCACAGCTGCTGATATTATAAAGCAAGCTATGGTGAATGTTCAAAAACGTTTTGAAGAGGAAAATATCCAGTCGAAAATGATTTTACAAGTACATGATGAATTGAACTTCGACGTTTTAAAATCGGAGCAAGATGTTGTCATGAAAATTGTTAAGGAAGAAATGGAGAGAGCTATTAAATTATCGGTTCCTTTGGAAGTAGATATGGGGGTAGGAAAGAACTGGTTAGAGGCACATTAATGCTCAATTTTTTAGAATAAAAAAAGGCTCGTTTATATAAACGAGCCTTTTTCATATGATGATTTGTATATCTTATTTCATCGATCGCTTATCACCAGCATGGCTAATCATCTGCCCGTTTAACAGGTCTGAATATTTCGACTCGTCTTGCAATAAATCTTTAGCTTCAGATAATTCCAAGTCATTTCTTAAACCAAGAACAATTGCGCCCTTTTGATAATAATAGCGCTTTGTAATTTCAAGTGCCATTAACTCCTTGATTTCATCCTGGAAAAGGTTTAAATCTTTCTTTACATCTAATTTTAACATCGCTTCCAGTTTTTCAAACTCTTCTTTTGCAGCGTCGTAATAGTCTTCTCTTTTGGCTGTTTTAATCAGAGTTTTCAACTTATCTTGTGATAATGATTCGTACCTGAATCCTTCGCGCGCCATCACATAGTTTGTAAATTCTTCATATACTTCATCCGAAATACTAAAATTTTCGGGCGTTTCGATGGTTTTATTTTTGATCACAAAATCCGTTGCAAAATCGAATACCACTTGCTGTGCAACAGTAGCAAAAGTAATGTTGGAATATTTTGTTGCTTCCACTTTAATGTCAGGAGAAATACCACCTCCGTCATAAACTTTACGTCCGTTAAGTGTTAGGTATTCAGAAATTAAAGTGTCAGGAATTAAACCAACACTTCCATCATCGTTGCGGTGCGAATAATCCAGAGCTTGAATACAACGACCAGAAGGAATGTAGTATTTAGCTGTGGTGACCTTAAGTTTGGCGTTGTACGAAAGGTTTCGTGTAGTTTGAACCAAGCCTTTACCAAATGAGCGCTGTCCAATGATTACAGCACGATCTAAATCTTGTAAAGCACCTGAAACAATTTCCGATGCAGACGCCGATCCACGACTGATAAGCACTGCCAAAGGCATTACCGTATCAATTGGTTGACGATTGGCTTTATACACTTTATCCCATTGAGTAACCTTTCCTCTTGTGCTAACTACCTCATGGCCTTTAGGTATAAAAAGGTTAACTATTTTAACCGCTTCGTCTAATAAACCTCCCGGATTGGCGCGTAAATCAAGAATGACGCTTTTAGCTCCATGTTTGTCACGTAAATCTAAAAAGGCTTTTTCTATTTCACGACTACAATCTTGCGTGAAATTATTAAGCATGATTAAACCAGTTTCATCATTAACCATACCATAATAAGGCACTGGGTTTATTTGAATTTTTTCACGATTCAATTCAAAAGTCATTGGCTTTTTCTCACCTGGTCGTTGAACCTTTATTTTAAGTGAGGTGTTCGCAGATCCTTTCAATAAGTCGCTTACGTCAGGTGTGTTTTTACCAACCATATTCTTATCGTCAATCGCTAGTATTTTATCGCCAGCTTTTAATCCAGCCTTAGCTGCAGGGAAACCTTCATATGGTTCAGCAATTATAACATGTTCTTCGCGTTTTGAAATAAGTGACCCAATACCCGCATACTCACCAGTTGTCATGAATCTAAAATCTTCCATATCCGACTCAGGAATGTAGGTTGTATAGGGATCAAGTGACTCAAGCATTTCATTTATGCTGGTTGCAATTAACTTTTCTGGTTGAGTCTCATCCACATAGTAGCTATTTAGCTCGCGGAATAAGGTATAATAAATGTCAAGATTCTTAATTATTTCGAAGTTTCGCTTATCGTCATTAAAACTATATAAGCCAAATAACATAACGAAAACCACCGCAATGGTTGCCGTCCATTTTACTTTAGTTGTTTTTAGAAAGTTCTTCATATCTAATGTTTTATTTGTCTGTGAATGCTTGCCTACCTAATGCTCACAATTTTCTATACTTCCCTGTTTTATAGGCACGAAAGACAAAGTTAATATTTCCGATCAATTATAAACTTCTTATTAAAAGTTATTCTATCTATTTAAGTCTTATTAAACTTACAAATACTAAGCCGTATTGTTCAAGCTTAATGAGGTGTTTTGGAAGGAACGCTAAAGGAGCGATGAACCATATTCCCACTTTCATCGGTAATGTTGAGTATATGAGCACCTTCTTGTGGCACAATTTCCATTTGATGTATGTATTGTGTCTGACCCAAATAGTAATCATCTAAATGCCAAAATAGTTTTTCCTTTCTATTTTGGTGGCTTGCCTTACATACAATGCGGCCTAGAGAACCATCTATTTCGCGGGGCACAAGAAGTTCTGCATTTTCTTTTGGATATATTAATTCAAGTGGTGACTGGAGCCATCCAGAGCAGCCTTCTTTAAAAGGAGGCAGAGGTTTATATGCTGGGTTTTTACTTTGATAATACCATGCCATGAGTGGTGGTAGTACCATGCGCGACTCATGTACTATTAGATTAATGGGGTAGCAATTGGCGTTAACCTGATATCTATGTTCTTTATCGAGATGTATGATTTGATGATATGGGCAAACAGGCATATCGTTATTGGATAAAGGCACATAAACGGTATCGGTATTAAGACAAATGTTTGACGCTTTGTGCCCTGATTCACGACACACTAAAATAGGCTCTAAATCATCATAGGGTGTTTCAAACCAAGCAGTGCTTGGGAGGTTTCTGAATAACTCAAACATTACTGGTGCGGCTGCACTGCCACCAATAATACCCGGACGACCTTCACCACTTGCATTCCCAACCCAAACGCCAACTGTATATTTGGGAGTAACGCCAATTGACCAGGCATCACGATTCCCGAAACTTGTACCTGTTTTCCAGGCAATTTTGCGGCCTGAAGAGAAATTCTCCCAACCTGTTTCCTCATCTGGTCGTTGCACATTGGTGAGCGCTTCCATTGTATAATAAATACTTCCTGCCGATAATGCTGGTGGATTATCAGTGTATATAACTGTTTCCTTTTTATCCCTTTTAAGGTGTTGAGCGATGGATATATCCGTTGATTTATATCGAGAATTACTTAGTGTATAGTTTGATAGCGATCGAGCTAAACTTGAATAGGCCGACGATAATTCAAGAAGATTTGCCTCACCTCCGCCTAGAATAAGTGATAAGCCATAGTGCGAGGGAGCTTTATTGAAACTAGAAATATTAAGCTTCTTTAGCAGATTATAAAAACGTTCGACTCTATATTCTTGCAGCAAACGAACAGCTGGAACATTTAGGGAGCGTGAGAGGGCGGTGTGCGCTGGGACAGCTCCATCAAATTGCAAGGTGTAATTTTTAGGAGCAAAATCACTGTAATAGGTTGGGATATCAGCAACAAGCATTTTGGGAAGCAGAATGCCATTTTCCAATGCTGCGGCATACAAAAATGGCTTCAATATACTGCCAGTGCTTCTGTTGGAGGTAATAATATCAACTTTGTGCCCATAATTACCCGATGATGAAATGGCATTGCCGGTATATGCTAGTATGTTATTGCTTTCGTTATCGATAATTATTGCTGCCAAATTATGAATTTCATTGTGTTGATATACCTTGTAAAAGTTGTCAATTACTTGGTTGGTCTTTATTTGTAGTTCTTTATCAAGTGTTGATTTAAAAGCCAAATTACCATTTTTTTTCATCAGCTTGTCAAGCAAATGCGGAGCACTCATTGGTAAGGGCAATGGTTTTTCAGGTAATGGTTCGGCACAAGCCAAATAGTATTCAGTTGAATCAATGATATTTTTAGTGAGTAGTTTACCTAATAGTCGATCTCTTTTTTGTAATAATCTTTCACGATTTTTACCTGGGTGAATTAAGGAAGGGGCGTTAGGAAGAACAGCCAATAGTGTTGATTCGCTCCAGGATAATTGATGTGAAGGCCGACCAAAGTAGCGCCATGCTGCTGCCTCAATACCAACCACATTCCCACCAAAGGGAGCATGTGCTGCATATAGTTGTAGTATTTCTTTTTTAGAATAGCGTAATTCGAGCCGTGTGGCTTGAATGGTTTCTATTAACTTATTGAAGAGGTTTCGTTTTTTGTTGCGTGCCAAGCGAATAACCTGCATCGTGATTGTGCTGCCGCCACTTTTAACCTTTCCAGCACTGATGTTTTGCTTCAAAGCCCTTAGTATGGAAATGGGATTAAAACCTGGATGATAGTAAAAGTATTCATCCTCGAAATGAATGATGGCTTGTTCGAATTTATGAGGAACTGAATCTATTTGTGGGAAGCGCCACTGGCCGTCGTTAGCTATGTGGGCTCCAAGTAAATTGCCATTATTTGAGTATAAAACAGCGCTATAATTAGGGGCGAAAAGTTTAGTGGGTAAACTGAAGTAAAAAGCCAACATAAGGCAAAAAACCAATGTAAGTGGCCATTTATTCTTACCTAATATCTCTTTTATTTTTTGAATCATCTATGTCTGTACTGTTGAGCCAAAGGTAAAAATAGAATTTTCCATTCTATGATCAATGCCAATCATATTCACTTTTTTCTACCTTTGCATCAACAATCATTCTAACTAGATGGCACAGGAATTTGATTTTTTAGTGATTGGCTCTGGCATAGCCGGTTTAAGTTACGCACTCAAAGTAGCTGAATACGGTACTGTTGCTGTGGTAAGTAAGACAGAATTAAAAGAAACTAACACCGCATATGCGCAAGGGGGTATTGCGTCGGTGATGTACGATCCAGACACTTTCGAAAAGCATATCGAAGACACGCTCATAGCTGGTGATGGGGTTTGTAACATTGAAGCGGTTCGTAAAGTAATTACCGAAGCACCAGAGCAAATTAATCAGTTACTAAATTGGGGAACGAGTTTTGACAAGGATAGTGAGGGGCAATTCGATCTTCATCGCGAAGGCGGTCATTCAGAGCATCGTATTCTACATCATAAAGACAATACGGGTGCTGAAATACAGAGGGCACTTATCTCCCAGATAAAGAATCATCCATCGATTACGGTGATGGAACATAATTTTGCAGTTGATATTATTACGCAACATCATTTAGGTAAAGTCACTGAGCCCTGGATGCGCGATATTCAATGTTATGGAGCTTATGTCCTAAATAAGGAAATAGGAAAGGTTGAGACTATTTTGGCCAAAACCACCATGATGTCGACCGGAGGCATTGGAAGTGTGTATCAAACAACCACCAATCCTTTAATTGCAACGGGCGATGGCATAGCCATGGTATTTAGGGCAAAGGGCATAATCGAAAACATGGAATTTGTTCAATTTCACCCAACCTCACTTTATAACTTATCTGTGCGCCCATCCTTTTTGATAACTGAAGCGATGCGCGGCTATGGTGGCATTCTTCGTCGAATAAATGGGGAAGAGTTTATGCACGATTACGATTCAAGAGGATGTTTAGCCCCTCGTGATATAGTAGCGCGTGCCATCGACAATGAGTTAAAACTAAGGGGTGATGAATATGTGTATTTGGATGTAAGGCATAAAGATGCTGAAGAAACGAAACAGCATTTTCCAAATATATATAAGAAATGTCTATCCGTAGGAATTGATATCACCAAAGACATGATTCCGGTGGTGCCTGCTGCCCACTATTTATGTGGAGGTATTAAGGTTGATTTAAACGGTCGTAGCTCCATTAATAATTTATATGCAACTGGGGAATGTGCTTCCACTGGCTTACATGGCGCTAATCGTTTGGCAAGTAATTCATTGATTGAAGCACTTGTTTTTTCAGATGCTGCCGCTAAGGATGCCGTTAAATCAATTGATAAGATTGAGATAAATAAGCGAATTCCTACATGGAACGATGAAGGAACCTCTCACCCCGAGGAAATGATTCTGATAACTCAATCCAATAAGGAAGTACAACAGATAATGAGTAAGTATGTGGGTATTGTTCGATCCAATATTCGCTTAGATAGAGCCTATGATCGTTTGGAAGTATTGTACCGCGAAACAGAGAGTTTGTTCCAGGGTTCTAAGGTATCTGAGAAAATATGTCATTTAAGGAATAAAATTAATGTTGGTTATTTAATCATAAAAATGGCACGTAAGCGAAAGGAAAGCAGGGGTTTACATTATACGATTGATTTTCCAGACAAGTTAAAAGATTAAAGTAAACTTCAATAACTTACTCGAGAGACAATAGTTATATTCGGAATTCAAAATATTTATTACTTTAGCGCCTTTAACCATTGGACGGAAAGTTGAAAGTTCTACTAATAAATAAAACCGATATGGGCGGTGGTGCTGCTGTGGCATCTAATCGCTTGAATAGAGCATTACGCCGAAATGGTGTTGATGCTAAATTGCTGGTTCAAGATTTAGTGCGAGATGAAGAGGGTGTACACGCTGTTGATCGTGGCTTTATTCATCGTCAAAAAGCATTTGCTCGCTTCGCCTACGAACGTCTGTGTTTCTTACCATATGAGCGCAGTTCTTCTGTACGTTTTGCTTTTTCACCTGCCAATGTTGGTATAGACATTTCGAACCACCCATTGGTGCAAGAAGCTGATATTATCCATTTGCATTGGGTGAATCAAGGTTTTTTATCCTTAGAAACATTGGGTAAATTATTCTCTTTAGGAAAACCAATTGTTTGGACTCAGCACGACATGTGGTCGTTTACTGGGGGCTGTCATTATGCAGGAAGCTGTTTGGAATTTTTAGAATTTTGTTCTTATTGCCCATTTCTTCGTAAGCCTTCTAAGAAAGATTTATCGGCGCAGTTATTTGCACAAAAACGGAAGATATATTCCCAGGCTCCCCTCTCAATAGTTGCCTGTAGTAAGTGGCTGAAAGGATTGGCACAAGAAAGTAAATTACTTCGTAAGAAAAATTCTTTTGCCATACCAAACCCAATAGATATTGATTTCTATAAACCTTACGATAAGTCTGAAGCGCGTAAACGATTGGGCTTGCCTTTAGATAAGAAACTCATATTATTTGGAGCAGCCAATGTTAACGATCAGCGAAAAGGCATGCGCTACTTTATTGAAGCCTTGTCTGTTTTGAATGAGAATTTTCCAAAGGCTGCCGAGTCTGCAGAATTAGTTGTTTTTGGTAAAATGAATAAGGATACCGAAGCAATGTTTCCCTTTAAAACTCATTCGTTTTCGTTTGTATCCGATCCTAAGGTCTTGGTTGATTTGTATAATGCTGCTGATATTTATGCTTTGCCATCTTTACAAGATAACTTGCCTAATACCGTTATGGAAGCCATGGCATGCGGAACACCTGTTGTGGGCTTTAGTATCGGTGGAGTACCGGAAATGGTGGATCATAAAAAATCTGGTTATTTAGCCGAAGTTAAAAACTCCTTAAGTTTAGCTAATGGGCTTTATGTATCGCTTTTTGTTGATGATCTTGAGGCATACAGTAAGCAGGCGCGAAAAGATGTTGTAGAAAATTACTCGGAAAAGGTAGTGGCAGATCAATATCTTGAAGTCTATAAGTCACTTTTAAAATAACCCTTATGGCTTCAACGGTTTCCATTATTACCATTGTTTACAATGGAAGAGATACGCTTGAAAAGACCATAAAAAGTATCTGTTCTCAAACTTATAACAACATTGAATACATAATTGTAGATGGTGGGTCTACAGATGGAACAGTTGAGTTGATCAAGCGATATGAATCCTCGATTTCGAAATGGATATCGGAACCAGACAAGGGACTTTACGACGCCATGAACAAGGGTATAAAAATGGCTACTGGCGATTATTTATGGTTCATCAATTCGGGTGATGAGGTATTTGCGCCAGATACTTTGAGTCAACTCTTTGATCAAAATCCAACAGCCGATATTTATTATGGCGATACGGTTATGATAGACTCTTTAGGTCAATTGATAGGAGAGCGTCGCTTGCAACCGCCTAAGCAATTGTCATGGACCGATTTTAAAAATGGGATGTTAGTAAGCCATCAATCCATACTTATAGCACGAAATATTGCTTCACTTTATAATACCAAATATACATTTTCGGCAGATTTTGAATGGTGCCTTGTTGCTCTGAAAAAAGCAAAGACAGTGGTTAACACTGAACTTGTTCTATCCCGCTTTCTGGATGGTGGATTAACCAAACAGAATATCGTTCCTGGTTTGAAGGAGCGCTTTCGGATTATGGTTAATTATTTCGGATTATTTTCAACCCTGTGGCATCATATTCCTATAAGCTTTCGGTTTGTGTTGTATGTAATCAGAAATAAGCGGTTTTAGAGAGATGTTTTTTTTATAAGTGGTTTTTTATTTTCTCCCTAAATTCCTTCAATATTTTTTCGGTTTCATCCCAGGCAATACACTCATCCGTAACCGAAACGCCATATTGTAATTGACTTAAATCAGCAGGGATTTTTTGAGCACCAAAGTTGAGGTTACTTTCAATCATCACACCCATAATCGATTTGTTGCCAGCAGCAATTTGTTGTGCAATATCATCCAAAACAAGTTTTTGATTTTCGGCCTTTTTGCTACTGTTGGCATGGCTACAGTCAATCATCATGCGTGGATCAAGACCTTCTTTTTCTAGCTCTTTTGTGTATTCGCTAATGTATTTTTCCGAATAATTTGGTTCGGTGCCGCCACGCAATATAATGTGCGAATTAGGATTGCCATTGGTTTTAACAACAGCTACATTTCCGTCGGGATCGATACTTACAAAATTATGTGGAGAGGCTACCGAAACACGTGCATTTATGGCAATGTCGATACTGCCTTTGGTACCATTCTTAAAGCCAACGACCGATGATAATCCGCTGGCCATGTTTCGATGACTTTGTGATTCTGTGGTGCGTGCTCCAATGGCCGTCCACGAGAATAAATCCTGTATGTACTGAGGCGTAACAATATCCAAAGCTTCGCCTGCTGTAGGTAAGCCTAAATCGGCAATGTAGCAAAGTAATTCGCGCGAGAGTTTCAAACCGTCTTCAATGGCGCAGCTATCATTCAAATATGGGTCATTGACAAAACCTTGCCATCCAACCGTTGTTCGTGGTTTCTCGAAATATACCCGCATTACCAAATAGAGTGTATCATCTAACTCATCAGCCAAGGCTTTTAGTTTGTGAGCGTATTCTTTGGCCGATTCCATGTTGTGAATGGAACAGGGGCCAACTACAACCAATATGCGCTTATCTTCTTTGTTTAAGATGTTTTTAACCGTTTGCTGCCCCTCTTGAACCGTATTAATAATCTTCTCGGTGAGTGGGTAGAGTTTCTTCAATGCCGATGGTTTAATAATGGCCTGTTCTGCATTAATATTTATATTCTCTATACGCTTATCGGTCATGGTGTTTTGCTGTTTTCATAAATGAAGCCCAAAGTTAAAAGAAAAAACTGCATATGCATATACGAATTGATATTCCCTAATTAAGCACCTTTTGTTTGAATTGACTCATCATTCTTTCCGGATCTTTTAAATGAATACCATCAACAAACAGTGTGCTATCTACATAGGTGATGGTAGCAAAGTATTTCTGAAATTTAGTTTCAAGATTGGTTTCAGATATGGTGCTTAAATCTAGTTGTTTAAGTAGTTCTCTCTTGGCAATATTTATAGGAGGAGAAATTAGCTTCAATTGGCAATTGTGCTGATTTGCAAGGGTTTTAATTCGACTGAGATAATCAATGGCGATTGGTGATAAAAATGTGTTATTTGGTGAACTATCTAGTTCAAATTTTGGCGCCCAGCTTGTGGCTTTGATGTGCGGAAGTTGATGAAATTGATGGTAAGGTATTTTGGCTATTTGTTCTCGAACGGTTGCTGAGTAGTAGGGACTATTTTGCTCGTTATCAAATGGCTTTAAGAAATAATGATAGGTAAATTCCTGATCCAGATTATCCTTAAATGAAAATGGAGTATACAAAAGTATTACTTCATCAATTTGATTACCAGCCTTCAAATAATTATTTAGCAAAAGGTATTGACCAATTAAGCCAATAGCTTGATTGGTAGCCAGCGAATTGATGCTATCCGATGAAGAATTGACTGGAAAAAACTGTCGTCCCACGCTATCACCTAAAATTAAAGTTTTCGCCTTGCTTTTAACTTTGCTCTTTTTTATGGCTTCATAAATGTATTTTCCAGGGTAATTGAATAGGTATACCTCAGTATAAATCAAAAAAGCGCATGTTGCTTCAACAAATGCAATGGCTAAAAGGCTAAATAAAATGATATGTCGAATAAACTTCTTCATTTAGAATTGAAAGTAAATAAATTCCTGGGTACTGCCTTTAAACCAATAAATAACAAATACTAAAATTAAATAGAAACACCACCTAAGGGGCTTAGATTTTATGAAGTCTATTCTCTCGAGGCCATATTGTCCTCGTCGACCTATCCATTCAATTATTAGTAAGAACAATACAAGCAAAAGCGTACTAAAAGCATGAATACGATCTGGAAAATCCGGGACGCTAATAAGAGACATGGAAAATATTCCTGATAAATAATCGCAGGCATGTGCTAAACTATCAGCTCGAAATACAACCCAAGCTATTACCGTTAACGAAAAGGTTAAGAGCATACCGATGAGTTCTTTAAAGTTTGGCAACAATGAATTTTGGGCGATAATATTCGTGTTTACTTTATTTCGTTTGAGGAGTAAGAGCGGCAAAAAGTATAGTGCATTAATTGCTCCCCAAACTATAAATGTCCAGTTGGCACCATGCCATAATCCGCTGAAGATAAAAATGATGAATACATTCTTAATTTGATTCAGGATAGTCCCTCTACTGCCTCCTAATGGGATGTAGAGATAATCGCGAAACCATGTAGATAAAGATATGTGCCAGCGTCTCCAGAACTCGGCCATATCCCTTGAAAAGTAGGGGAAGGCAAAGTTCTGTTTTAAGTTGAACCCGAATAAGCGTGCTGTTCCTATTGCTATGTCGGAGTAGCCAGAGAAATCTCCATAAATTTGAAAGGTGAAAAATAGAGCTCCAAGCGCAAGAGTACTTCCGGAATATTGAGCAGAATTGTTGAAAATCAGGTTGGCATATTCAGCACAGTTATCGGCAATAACCATTTTTTTTAACAAGCCCCAAAGTATTTGTCGCAGGCCATTAACTGCTTGAGAATAATCAAATCTACGAGGTGTAAAAAACTGAGGCAATAAGTTACTTGCTCGCTCAATTGGCCCTGCAACTAATTGCGGAAAAAAGCTTACAAAGGCAGAAAAAGCAATAAAATCCCTTGTCGGCTCTATCTTCCTCTTATAAACATCAATAGTATAACTTAAGGTTTGAAAGGTGTAAAAACTAATACCGACAGGAAGAATGATATTTAAAGTATTGCCCGAAATCTGCTGGTCAAAAAACTTGAATGATTCAATAAAGTTATCAAGAAAGAAGTTGTAGTATTTGAAAAAGCCAAGAAAACCTAAATTGACAGTAATACTGGTCCATAAGAGCAGTTGACGTTCTAGCTTCTTTTTTTCTCTACTAAGAGCAAGTCCAACACTATAATCAACAATAGTACTGAAGATTATAAGGGAAAGAAAACGCCAATCCCAACAGCTATAAAAATAATAGCTAGCAACAACGATGAAAGCATTTTGAAGCTTATTTCCAGATTTCTGCAATAACCAATAGAGCGAAAAGGCTATTGGTAGAAATATTGCAAAATCAATGGAATTAAAAAGCATAGGGTTTAGAGCTATGGTTTACTTGCTAAAATACAGAAGCTTTTGGAATTTTTATCATACTTCAATAAAAAACAAAACCTGTGAGACGTATCCCACAGGTTTATATATTTCAAGATTCTCGAATCTTCTTTACTCTATAACAGTAACCCAACCGTGTGTATCTGGTTCGTCACCGTACTGAATAGCTCTTAGTTTATTGTAAAGCTTTTCAGAAATTTCACCAGCTTTACCATTAGTGCTGAAAATGTATGATTTACCCTCATCCACATCATCAATTTTACCGATAGGGCTGATCACCGCAGCTGTGCCACAAGCACCGGCTTCCTCAAAGGTACCTAGCTCTTCCAAAGGAATTGGGCGACGCTCAGTCGTCATTCCCATATCTTCAGCTAATTGAATTAAACTCTTATTAGTGATTGATGGTAATATAGAATCCGATTTTGGCGTAACGTAGGTATTGTTTTTAATACCGAAGAAGTTAGCAGGGCCACATTCGTCGATGTATTTCTTTTCCTTACTATCTAAGAAAAGAACTGCTGAATATCCTTTTGAATGCGCTTCGTCGCCCGGACGTAAGCTAGCCGCATAGTTACCACCAACCTTAATATGTCCCGTTCCAAGTGGAGCAGCACGGTCGTATTTGCGTGAAATCATCATGTCGGTTGGTTTAAATCCTTCTTTGAAATAAGGACCAACTGGCATAACAAACACCATAAATAAATACTCATCAGTTGGAGAAACACCAATTTTAGCACCGGTACCAACTAACAATGGACGAATATATAATGAAGCACCAGAATCGTAAGGTGGTACAAATCGTTTGTTGAGTTCAACAGCTTTGACAACAGCATCAACAAAGATTTTTTCCGGAACAGTGGCCATCATAGTACCAACTGCTGAGTTATGCATTCTTTTTGCATTTTCTTCAACGCGGAAAAGGCGTGTCTTATCATCTTTACCCTTAAAAGCTTTTAAGCCTTCAAAAGCTTCCTGTCCATAATGTAAACCAGTAGCCGCCATGTGAATGCTAATCTGATCAGATGAACTAGTTTCTAATTCACCCCATTTGCCATCGCGGTAGTAACACCTAACATTGTAATCGGCTTTCATGTAGCTAAAAGACAAATTACTCCAATCGATATTATTCATTTCTATGACTTTTTAAAAACGTAGTGTGACTCAAATTTTTCATAAAGGTACAATAAAGTACTTACAATTTACATGATTTAATTCAAGTCAAACGTTGATTTGTCTATGCCTATTTGAAAAACAGAAGGATAGCCGATAACAATATGACAGCGAAAATAAAGTAGCGGTATTGTTTATCAGGTATTAGCTTAACAATTCGTTTTCCGATTAGGGCGCCTACAAACAAAACAGGGAACATAACAATGTTTAACTGAATGGTTTTTAAATCAATGGTTTGCCAACTTAGTACATGAAACGGCACTTTGAAGCAATTTAGAAAAAGGTAGAACCAAGCTCCCGTACCAATGTAACTTTCTTTGGGCAAGCGCATCGATAATAAATAGAGATTAAAGATGGGACCAGCCGCATTGCCCATCATTGTGGCAAATCCACCCATCAAGCCAAGCGATCCACTAAAAACAGGATGTGAAGTCAGGTTAATTTTGCTTTTTCGAAACTCGTTGTAAAGCAATAATACCAAACACACTAAAATGGCAATGGCTATAGCATGTTTGAATTGTTGGTCGTTTATCTGATTTCCCACATAGACCGCTATTAAAATTCCGATTACAGCCCATGGGATGAGCTTAATGATGTATTTAATTTTGCCACTCTTAAAATAAAAGGAAAGTGCAAGCGCATCGCCCATAATTAGAAATGGAAGAAGTATACCTACTGAAGCTTTGCCGCCATAAAGATAGGCGAGAAGAGGTATCGATACCATACCTAAACCTTTCAATCCGCTTTTAGAAACACCTATTAGAAATGCACAAAACAAAGTGATTAACCATGTGTTCCATGAAGTATTTAAAGGATTAAGTAATTCTGTCATTCAACTAAAATACGCAGAATGAATGGCTATTACCAGATTCAACTATTAATTAATCTCAAATTGAATTAAATAAAAACTTAAAGTTATCATTTGTAATAGATAATAAATCATTGATTTGTATTCCTAAAATATGAGCTGCTTTTGTATAAATGTTTTCAATGGATTCAGTTGAATCATCTGTTTCAAAAAACAGGCGATCACTTGGTGTGTGGAGTAAGCTTTTTGCGGCTTTCGATTTAGAATTTAATATACTTGGCCCATAGGAAAAATAGAAACCGTGATTGGTAGCTTGTTTCATTATTTCCACCGAAGCATTAAAGCCATGAAATATCCATGCTTGTTTCGGTTTTAATTCTTTCCTTAAAGTAATAATTTCGTTGTAGTATCTAACACAGTGTAATATTAGAGGTTTATGTAACTCCTCAGATAACTCAATATGCTTGTGAAGCAGGTCTAATTGTTGCTCGTAAGTACCACAACGTACTTTATCTAAACCCGTTTCTCCAATGGCAATAAACTGCTTGTTTTTAGCATGTTTATTGAGTCTATCTAATGCAATATTATTATCACTTGCATGCCATGGGTGAATGCCCAATGAACAGTATTCAGGCAGTGCATTGGGCAAAGTATTGGAAAGCTCAATATTAACAATTTCAGTAAGGTTATCAATGCCTGTGGGGCGATGCGTATGTAGATTAATGTATCTATGTGGCATCTTACTATTCATTTAAATTAAAGATTAAAGAAAAATTATTAATAAATTCGATATGTAGATGTTGAATCACAATTAACTGTTAATTTTTTCACATGTTGCAAGGTAATGTTAGCCTTATTTTCAGCATCTAAATTTACAGATGAAATTCGAGTGTTGGAAAATACTTCCGCATTATTTACATGCATCATTAATGATTTAATATTCGCTGTATATATGTTTGAACGTGACTTTTCATTTGCTTCAAGCTGTAAGTGTTTAAAAGAGCTGTTTTTGAAAACATTTACATTTCCTTTTTGACTGTTTGTAACCAAAATGCTGTCTTGCCGCAAATTAACGTCGACATTTCCGCCTTCAACTATTAATGCATTAATCAGTTTTAAATTAATGGTATAGTGAAAATTACGATCGCCAGATTTGGCTGGTTTCAAAATTAAAGTATCAGTTAAAAGTTGGTAAGGAATTTCTTTTAGCGCATCTTTTTTGTGAGAGTACTTAATATTGCAAGAATCGTTTGTGTTAAGCTGTACACGAGCTCCTTCTTGAACTACAATTACATTAAAATTGGGTAGAGCTACTTCGACATATTCCATATTTTCATTCCTGCTGTCGCCAGGGTTTTCCACTGTTATCATCACAGAAAGTAGGCTTATACAGAAAACTGATAGAAATGCGATTAGAATCTTTTTACTTGTCTTCATCTTCGTTCTCCTTTAATTGATTAAACAAAGGTTCCAATTCTTCTCGGGTAATACCTAACAACTTAACTTGTTGAATAAATGCAGGTAATATTTCTTGGGTAAATTCTTCTTTACGCATGTCTCTAATCATTTTAGGGGCATTGTCTGTCACAAAGTAACCAACACCTCTGCGGTTTTCAACAATATTATTGTGTTGTAATTCTATAAAAGTTCTCATTATGGTATTCTGATTCACACCTAGCGTAGCCGCTAGTTTTCGTACCGACTGTACCTTGTCGCCTGGCGCATATTCGCCCGACAAAACACGTTCGCATATATTATCGGCTATCTGTTGAAAGATGCCTTTGTTATTTTTAAACTCCATCATGCTATCTGTTTTTCTTTCACTCTAAAAAAGGCATATGCCCAAGTGGTGATTAATACAAATATTTCTATCCCAACAACTAATGCTTTTGCCGTACTCTCTTTATTATCAAAAATTATGAGCCATGGCACTCTGCCGTTTTTAAATAGTTCGGCCCATTCAATAATTGAAAAGAAATAGAAAATAACTACTGCTGTTGTTGCGCCAAGTATAACCAAGGTTTTTATGAGTGGCTTTTTGCCAAAAACTGCTCCGCCTGCAAATAAGACCGATTGCGCAATAAGCGCGATCAGGATGGTTAGTGTAAGAATAAAGGGGAGTTTTTCTGACCCAATTTCTTGTAGTATCGTTGTGAACGAAAAAGACTCAATAAAACGATCGGGTGAAAACCACAAGACTAATTCACTTGCCAAATGTGAGCTAACATAAAACACTAATGGTAATATTAACCATGGTGAAAGTATCCTTACTATTAAATTCAGCGTAAATTTCTCAATTAGCGAACAAGGCAATAAAATAAAATCGAAAGTAAGACCTTTGTTTCTAAATGCAGGAAAAGCGTATGCTGCAAATGGGAGAGCGACTCCTCCACATAGTATAATAAAGAGTGGAACCCATTGTATTGCATCAAAGTGCCTGTCTGCCATTAAAGTAAAAAGGGTAATGAGGGTGTAGCCAATAAATAGTGACAGCAACGATAAGGTTGCACTTTTCTTCGATAAATGGTACTGTTGTTTAAGCAACTTACCAAATCTCTTTATGTTAAAAATATTATTCATCGTATTTGGTTTGTTAGTTAAACGTTTTGCCATTGTTAATGGCGTTAAACAATAATTCAATATCAACTTCTGAAGATTCTCCAATTGATGGTGTTACTATGTTGTATCCCATTGGATTCAGCTCGCTGTACAATACATTATCAGGCAGGTGACTTACAATCTTAAAATCGTATTTTTCAGAGATGTCGATGATACTTTGGTTAAATATCACTTGACCATTATCAACTAGAATTATTTTGTCGATAAGTGTTTCTACATCTTTTACCTGATGCGTAGATATTATTACTGTCTGATCTTCTTGAAGTGATCCGGCTACTAACTGACGAAAAATAGTTTTAGATGGAATGTCCAGTCCATTGGTTGGCTCATCTAAAATAATGAGTTGACAACGTGTTGCTAGGGCAAAGGCTATGCGAAATTTCTTCTTTTGTCCATGACTCATCTTTGATAAGTTCTTTTGTTGATCTAACTCAAACTTATTGATTAAATCGTCTAGCAACTGTTTGTCGAAGCGCGGATAAAATGGAATAAAAGCTTCGATAAAATCCCACATTTTAATACTTGGCATTGTGAATTCCTCGGGTACAAAATAAATTGATTCCAGAAACGATGCTTCACGTTTTGTTGATTTGTAGCTGTTAACTAAAATTTCGCCGCTGGCTGGAGTCAGCATTCCGGCAATTAATTGCAGTAGAGTTGTTTTTCCGGCGCCATTCTTTCCAAGCAGGCCAATAATTTGACCTGTACCCTCCGTTAAGGATAAATCCTGAAATAAGGGAGCTTGTTTTTTATAAGCAAAGCTTAGGTTTTTAATGTTTATCATGCTTCAAATATTAACTGTTATACTGAAATAGTACACTACAAATGTAATGATGTTTTTTAATTCTCCAAATATTATTTGAGGTAATTACCCATTAAGCAATGAGTTATACTTGAGGATTATCGCTATAATACCTGATTTGCTTAAGAAAGTTGAAAATAAATAACACAGTAATAAGGGTAAATTAATATTAACTTGTCCTTGTATGTGGATTAAAATATTTATTTATCTAACATTAAACCTATGAAAATGCTTTTTATTAAATCACTATTCCTAGTGGTTTTTAGTCTTTCTTTTAATGCTACTTCTCAAACCATTCAGTTCTCATCGAAAGATGGTTTGAAAGTTACTGCAGACTTATACTTAACTTCCAATGACGATGCACCATTTATTATACTTTTCCATCAGGCAGGATGGAGTCGAGGAGAGTACTTGGAAATTGCACCTCGCTTAAACGAACTGGGTTATAATTGCATGGCTGTTGATCAGCGCAGTGGCAAAACCGTTAATGAGGTCGAGAATGAGACAGCTAAACGCGCTGCCGAAAAGTCTTTGGCGCAGGATTATCCGGACGCTTTACCTGATATGTATGCCGCTATTGCGTATGTAAAAGAAAACTATAAGTATAAGAAATTAATACTTTGGGGGAGTTCTTATTCATCGGCCCTGGTATTGAAGATTGCTGGTGATAAGCCTGGAATAGCCGATGCTACTTTGTCGTTTGCCCCAGGTGAATACTTTACCCGTTATGGAAAAAGCGACGACTGGATAACACAATCGGCCAAGAACATAAAAGCGCCTGTTTTTATTACGTCTGCCAAAGATGAGCATGCCTATTGGAAAGGCATATTCGAAGTTATTCCTAGTGAAAATAAACAATCGTTTCTGCCAGAAACCAAAGGTAATCATGGATCGCGTGCCTTGTGGAAGCAGTTTGACGACAGTGTGGATTATTGGAAGGCTGTAGAAGCTTTTTTAGAGAGTTTGTAGTGTCAACCCAGAGCGCGACTATTTACAAGCTGTCAGTAGTCGCACCCCGTGAGCTTAAGGAGCGGCTCTTTATTGGCAGCTTGCAGGAGAGAGCCGCTCCTTAGATGCCTATTAATGGACTAGACCTCGGCGAGTTTGGCCACCAGCTTGGATATTATCTGTTCATAAAGCGAAGTAGAGATTATTGCAAAAGGAACGTTTCTTTATTGGCATAATCAAAACGAGGAAATCAGATTTTCATTAGTTGTTCCTTGAAAGGTATCTTGCTTTTTGTGTTTTCGAGAGATATTTTTTCATTTTCTCGCTATCATTTGTGACTGAGTTTGCTTTATCAATATTATGTACAGGTAAAAAGATATTGTAATGAACATCTTCTTTGCTGCAAACACAATAGCACTTATTCCCCACATCTATGTTTACTTGTATATCAGTAGCGTATGATGCTTGATAAACATAGCCATCTATTTTATACTTGTATTGTATTGTTTGTTCGTAATTTTTATTAACTGCCTTGCTTGTAATAATGCACTTAACAATTACATATTCTTTGAAGTATTTTTCATACACATATTCGTTTTTATATAAAATATATACTATATAAGTAAGCGCTAGCATTATCGGTATTAAAATCTCTATTTTTCTTTTCATGCTATAAATACTTTGAATTTGCTCTTGTGTATCTCTTTCCCAAAACTATTAAGTTTAGTTTTTATAACTAAAGCTCTAGCTTATAGGATACACTATAAAATATTGTAGTGCAACTTAAATTGTTACACTTGCATGTTAAATATAAACAAATGTTTTTATCATCTTTTCATTTGCAGATGATTTTAGAAAACCGCAATGGCTTTTATGGCAGCTTTTAATATAGAAAGAGGCAACTATCTTACGATAGTCACCTCAAACTTGCTAACCCGATAATTCGAGAATCACCGGTTATGTTTTACTTAAGAGTTGAGCGCTTACGCTCGTGCTCTAAAAGTAATATTTTTCTTAAACGAATGGCATTTGGAGTTACTTCAACATACTCATCGCCCTGAATATATTCCAATGCTTCTTCCAGGCTAAAACGAATAGGAGGTGCTAACTTCACCTTATCATCGGCACCTGATGAACGCATGTTACTCATCTTTTTGGCTTTGGTAACGTTGATAACTAAATCGCCATCACGGTTGTTTTCACCAATCACCTGTCCCATATAAACTTCTTCTTGTGGGGCAATAAAGAATTTACCTCTGTCCTGAAGTTTATCCATACCGTAAGCAATAGATGTGCCTGATTCGTGTACAATTAAGGAACCATTAATTCGTTTTTCAATATCGCCCTTCCATGGTTGAAATTCGATGAAACGATGGGCCATAATAGCTTCACCTTGAGTAGCCGTCAGCATGTTGCTTCGCAGACCAATAATACCACGCGATGGTATATTGAATTCAAGGTGAACACGATCGCCTTTTTTCTCCATCGATTTTAAATCACCTTTACGTTGCGATACCATTTCAATGGCTTTACCTGAATGATGCTCTGGTAAGTCGATGGTTAAATCCTCAACTGGCTCAAGTTTTTCACCCATTTCTTCTTTGATGATAACACGTGGCTGACCCACTTGCAACTCATAACCTTCACGACGCATTGTCTCGATTAGTACTGATAAATGCAGCACACCTCGTCCATATACATTCCAGGCATCAGCCGAATCGGTTTCTTCAACACGTAAAGCAAGGTTTTTCTCAAGCTCCTTGTCTAAGCGGTCTTTTATGTGACGTGATGTAACGTATTTACCATCTTTTCCAAAGAAAGGTGAGTTATTGATGGTGAATTGCATACTCATTGTAGGCTCATCAATGGCTATTGGCTCCAATGGCTCCGGATTTTCAAGATCTGCAATGGTATCTCCAATATCAAAACCTTCGATTCCAATTAAGGCACATATCTGACCACAGTGTACACTCTCCACTTTAGAACGGCCTAGGCCATCAAAAACGTTTATTTCCTTGATACGAGTACGCTTTATGCTACCGTCACGTTTCACAAGGCTTACATCCTGATTAACTTTTAGCTCACCACGATGCAAACGACCAATGGCAATACGACCTAAGTATTTACTGTGATCAAGTGAAGTTATCTGAAGCTGAGGCGTTCCTTTGATGTATTCCGGAGCAGGAATGTGCTCAATGATCGAATCAAAAATGGCCTCAATATTGTCTGTTTTTTGTTTCCAATCGGTACTCATCCAGTTTTCTTTGGCCGAGCCATATACAGATGGGAAATCCAATTGATCTTCGGTCGCATCCAAAGAGAACATTAAATCAAAAACTGATTCGTGCACCTCTTCAGGGCGACAGTTTGGTTTGTCAACCTTATTAATTACTACAATTGGCTTTAATCCAAGAGAAATTGCTTTTTGAAGTACAAAACGTGTTTGAGGCATAGGGCCTTCAAACGCATCCACCAATAGAAGAACTCCATCGGCCATGTTTAATACGCGTTCAACTTCTCCACCAAAATCACTGTGACCAGGTGTATCAATGATGTTAATTTTGATACCTTTCCACATTACGGACACATTTTTCGACAGAATAGTGATACCGCGCTCGCGTTCCAGGTCGTTACTGTCCATGATGAGTTCACCAACTTCCTGGTGATCTTTAAACAATTTCCCGGCCATTAACATCTTGTCTACCAGGGTAGTTTTACCATGATCGACGTGGGCAATGATGGCAACATTTCTAATCTCTTGCATAACTTAAATCCAAATGAGCCGCAAAGGTACTGCTATTTTTCGTGATTAAAGCTTAAGCCCTGTTAAAAAAAGGTTTATTTGTCTGAAATAAGACTGTAATGCAAATAGTATTTAAACCATATATATGCATAAAAATGAAATTCTAAAACTACTATTGGTGATAAGTACATTGAAATAATTCGTAGATGTTTATCTTATTTATCATCCTTTTTATGGTACTAAAAACCGAATTAGTCGATTTATGGTTTTGGACAAATAAAATTCCATTACTTTTATTTTAAGAAGATATTTGCAAAACATGAAATCAGGTCAATTACCAATCATATTCCGATATCGCCTTCTTTGGCACATCCTTTTCTGGACAGTTATTTACCTTAGTTATGTCATTAGCTATGGTGGATACACCGATAATTACCTTCGGGAATTAGGTATTAATGCTGTATTAATGCCGATACGAATAGTTTTTACTTATTTCATGCTATACTTCCTGCTTCCGCTTATAATTAAAAGAGACTATGGTCGATTTATAAGTTATTCACTTGTACATGCCTTGCTATTTGGTTCTGTTATTTGGTTTGTATATCGCTATTATGCTATTTCAATGAATATTGCTGATGCGGATGAAATGCCCTTATTGTACTACTCAAAAATTTTTGTGAGCATTATATCAAACTATGGCATTGTTTTGGCTGCGGGCATGCTTAAGTTATTTAAGTGGTGGTATATTGATCAGCAATATAAAGTGAAGATTGAAAATGAAAAATTGGAGTCGGAACTTAAATTTTTAAAATCACAGATTAACCCGCATTTCTTATTTAACACGCTCAATAATCTTTATGCTTTAACATTAAAAAATTCTAACAAAGCGTCTGATGTAGTCTTAAAATTATCGGGTCTTTTGGATTATATGTTATATCATTCTAAAGAAGAACGGGTGACACTGGCCAAAGAGCTATCTATAATTGAGAATTATATTGAGCTTGAAAAGATTCGTTATGGAGATCGACTTAAGTTATCATATAAAGTGGATGGAGACCCATCGGCTTGTAATATTGCTCCACTCATTCTTATTCCTTTTGTTGAAAATGCATTTAAACATGGCGCCAGCAACGACAGGCAACGCCCTGAAATAAATATTAAAATTGTTGCTGAGAAAAACGGCATTCAATTTAACATTACCAATTCCTATCCTTTACATGTAAGTACTAGCGAAAAAGGTATTGGTTTAAAAAATATTCGTCGCCAATTAAACTTAGTTTACCCCAAGCGGCACCAACTGGATATTTCAAGTGAAGATCAAATGTTTAAAGTTCAACTTAATCTTAACTGTTAATTCTTGTGTTATGCCTACTCATTGTCTTATTGTAGATGACGAACCACTAGCTACCGAAATTATACAAGCTCACCTAAGTAAATTTAACGACTTTGAAGTATTAGGTGTTTGTCATGATGCCTTTGAGGCAATGAACTTTCTTCGTGAAAACAAGGTAGACCTTATGTTTCTGGATATTAATATGCCGGAAATGAAGGGTACCGATTTCTTACGAAATTTCCCTAACCCTCCAAAGGTGATTTTTACAACGGCTTATCGCGAGTACGCAATTGAGAGTTATGAGCTAAATGTGATCGATTATTTACTGAAACCCATCTCGTTCCAACGCTTCATGCAAGCCATAAATAAGTTCATCGAATTAAATTCGGACAACAAGCCATCCAACGAAATAAGCTATCATAAAAGTGAGAAACAGGATGATGAATTTATCTATGTCAGAGAGAAGAATCAGGTTCATAAGTTACTCACTTGTAATGTATCGCACATCGAAAGCCTAAGCGATTACGTGAAAATTTATAGCGATGAGAACGCAATTACCATCCGACATACCATAACATCTCTGGAAAAGCTATTGCCGCAAAATAGCTTTATGCGCATCCACCGATCATTTATCATTAATCTCAAATACATTAGCTCTTTTACAACAAACTCCATCATTATTAAAAAGAAAGAGTTACCAATTGGTCCTGTGTTTAGGAATGAGGTTTTTAAAAAACTGAATTACGAAAAGTTCAGCGACGATAAGTAAATTTAATCTTTTTTTTGTTGGGGTGCGACCATTTCCAATCTGCTTGTTGTCGCGCCCCAGGTTGCACTCACAATCGATTTAATTCATCGGCCGAACCATGACTTCTATGTTCGTGCACCTTCACTTTTTTATTACCAAGCGGTATCGATAAGCTTATTCGATACACCGGACTAGGTGCCTGCCATTTAAAATCGTATTGCATTCCGTGTTCAGGCACCACAGAATTAACCACATATTGCATCCCATCCTGAAACACATCATTTATATTAAAGCTTAGTGATGCACCATTTTTAAATTTATGCATCAAACCTAAATCAAGCGATGATGTTTGAGCCACTTCTGTAGCTCCTTCCATGTACTTTGAATTGTACATGTAATTCAGCTCAATAATCCAATTGTTAATTATCTGATAGCTATGATTCATTGAAAAGTTGAAGTTATTTGATTCAACCTTATACGGCTGGTTCATAATAGCAGTTGTTTCGTTTCGATGATAGCTAAGTAAGCTATAGTTACTCTCCCAATTATTTGTAATTTTCCATGGCACCGTTAGACTTAGAGCATAAATATTACTTTTAATACCTTGCGATGGTGCTATTACCAAGAGTTGGCGGTCAACATCTTTTACCGGTTGCCAGGTAAAAATAGGATCGTTTGTTCGAGTATATTCCAAGCCAACATTTAAACGTTTATAGCGATAATTAAGCTTAAACATTGACGATTGTGCCGGGCTTAATTTTGGATTGCCGGTAAACAAGGTATTGCTGTTAAAGAAATAAAAATACGGTGCCAGTTGAAGAAAACCGGGACGTTGAGTACGTTGGGCAAATGAGCCATTAATTTCCTTGTCTTCGCTTACAGTGTAATTAAAAAATGCGTTTGGAAAAAATTGGCCTTGTGAATTATCCAGCAAGACACCCTCGGTATTACTGCTCATGTGTATATTATAGTTTTCGTAACGTACGCCTCCCTTTATCATGAGTTTTGCACCCAGCTTCCAGTCCATTGAAACATAGCCGGCATAAATGTTTTCATTCATTGTATATCTTTGCGTATACTCTTCTCGACTCACATAAATTTGTTTTTCGAAACGGGCAAGCGACACATCATTTTCAAAACCCGAATAGGTATATTTCAAACCGCTTTCAAGCTTGATGTTTCCATTTACATCTATTTCTAAATCGCTTTTTAGTACATGGATATTCAAAGGTGTTTCGGCCTGCGATTTTGATAATTGTTCACTTTCTTCGTCGGTATCCTTATCTCTTATGGTGTGATACTCTGTTGGGTTGTCGCGATAAACATTAACAAAATCATAATCAGCACTTAGTTTTATACGCTCTGAAAAATCATGATTGATGTATGCATTATAAAGACTTCGAATCATGTAATTGATCTCGTCGCTATATACCAATTCATTCGATTGCTCAGTATCATTCTTATTCACAGTGTGTGCCTCGGAGTTCATAGTGAAATCGCGATTATAGATGTTAAATCTCAGACCTATTTCAGTACCAGTGCGTAGTTTATAGCCTAATCCAAAATCGCCGGAATAGAGGCCAGTTAGCGTACTTCGTGTACTTTTCATATTCGATTGCAGCGTCTTGTCAGGGTAGTCAAATTTTGAATTCAGATTTACATACTGATCACTATGATCGACATTGGCCGATAAGTTGGCATAGACAAAAAATTTACCCTTGTTTACATTAAGATTGAAGGTTCCTCCATACTTAGGCCTGTCGGAAATAGCGCCAAAAACCGAAGCTCTGCCTTTAACACCATCACTTGTATCATCGAGCATTTTAATATTAATAATACCTGCCATTCCCTGAGCATCATAGCGTGCAGGCGGTGTTGTTATTAATTCTATCTCTTTAATGTTTGCAGCTGGCATACCATCCAGTAGATTTATTAAATCGCCGGCTTCCATCTGCACTTCCTTATCATTAATCATAACCAAAATACCCGCCTTACCCTGCAAGCTTAGTTGTCCTGTGGCTCGATTAACTACAACATTAGGCGATTTGTTCAACACATTAAGAGCCGTGTTGCCTGCATTGGTTACACTACTCTGTACATTCACTACAACTCGGTCGATTTTTTGCTCGAACAATGGAACCCGGGATTTAACCACGATTTCATTCAAGGCAAACTCATTCTCTTCAAGAGTAATGGTTCCCAATTCGATTTGACGGACTTGCTCACTAATGGCAATTTCAGATGGCATGTATCCAATATAACTCACCGATGCATATACAGACCCTTCATGTTTATATGGAATAGAGAACAATCCATCAAAATCACTTATGCCTCCCTGAATTAAAGAGGAATCTACCTGATTAAGAACCAGAATATTTGCAAATGGGATCGGTTCGTTGTCCGTTCCAACCACTCTTCCGTTGATAGTTGTTTGTGCTATTGTTGGCATGCTTATTATGCACGTCATTAGCCAGATAATTTGTACTAGATACTTCATTTTATACGGTTTTGAAGTAAAAGTATAGAGCATAGAAGCACCTTCTTTTTTTTATCTATCAACACATAAAAGAATGCTCTTTTTAGTTTTTCAAAACAGCTTAAGCACTTTGGTCGTGATAGGATCGGAGTTCGCCACACTCAATATCGATTTTATCGAAACGCATTATTGGATTAATCCTTATATTGGTTGCATCAAATCAAACTAAATAATGAAAAATATACTGTTTAGCTTATCATTATTGAATTAAGGAAGTGCATTGGTTTGCTTGTTTTATCGGGGGTAATAACTAATCTGAATAAGCAAATTAGATACTAAATTTACTCGTTTTCTAAAATTAATTATAGTAAAGGTGCCCATTCTGGTGGCCGCTATGTATGTGCTTGGCGATTACAAAAATAGCACTTACCAACATTGAAGCACTAAAAGGCTTTGGTATTTCAGATGAGATGATAACTGAAATTGAAACCTCAGTAGATGAATTTAAACACCTGATAGGTTCAGTCCGCAATATTCGGATTAAACGATATGCCAACATTAAAGAAGCCGATCAGCTTATTAATGCGGGTAATAGTTTGCTAAAAAACAAAATGGATAAGATGATGAAGGTATTTGAATTAACACAGCCCGTATTTTACGATGTGTATAAACGAGCAAGGGTCATTGTCGATTAGGTCGCTCATTGGTTTGGTTTTGGGGCCGTACAAGTTGGTTTGTGCAGCCTTTTTTGTTGTGCGATTTGTATGTTTATTAGCGAATTGAGCTCCAGAGTTAGTAGTTTGATCAACCAGCACAGCAAATTGAAATATAAGGATTACAAACTGGGCACCAGCCTTAGCGAAATGTTATATCTGTATTGCGAATTATGCTATCGGGATGTCGCATTGACACCTGCGAATGGGAGAGTGGCTTATTTATCAGATCAATGACAATAGGCATTCATCAAAAGGGGATAATAGGATTTAGTTTTGGTGTTCTTTTGAGGTGATTTATAATGCTGTGATAAAGTAAGCGTAAAGTATTAAGGTAGTTTAAGTGCATTGGTATATGAAATAAAATAATAAAAGACCTTGAGGTACGACTTGACATTGGTTTTACATAGTTGTATTATTGATTTTTTTAAGAAAAGTTAAAATGCACTTAATAGTAGGAGCAACAAGAGGTTTATGGACGTGTTAAATAAATTAATGGCGATTGACCCGAATTATATTATCATGGGATTTATTGTTATTTTCTTTTCACTGGAGCAAATACTTAAAGCACCTTTTGATTTTAAGAATCGTATTAGCCACTTGTTTCAGAATGTATTGTTTCAAATTATACTGGTTCTTCTCAATGTTTTCTTCGTTACCTTTCAGGTATACTCAATTGAATGGCTTAACAGTAATAACATTGGGCTTTTATACATGCTAGAATTACCTATTTGGGCTAAGCTGGTAATTTCGCTAATGTTTTATGATATTACTGCCTATTGGATACACCGAGCAACACATGTTATACCTTTGCTCTGGCGCTTTCATCGCGTGCATCACAGCGATACAAGCATGGATTCGTCAACCGTATTTCGTTTTCATCCCCTTGAATTAATCCTTGTATTTGGTGTGGGTAATATTATTACGGCTGCGCTTTTCGGTACCGATGTCTTTTCAATGGCTTTGTATTATTTTATATTATATCTGTTTTTCTTTTTCGAACATGCCAACCTTAATTATCCAAGGGGATTAAATTCAACCCTGGGTCTGGTATTTGTAATGCCCGACCACCACCGAGTACATCATCAGCAAGATCAGTATTATACCGATTCGAATTATGCCGATATTTTCATCCTTTGGGATCGCTTGTTTGGCAGCTATAAAATGATGCCTGTGGAGAAAATGAAATATGGGTTAGTGGAGTTTGACAGTGCACATCGACAGTCATTTCTGTATTTAATAAAGAGTCCCTTCTTAAGCATAAAACGAACTTCAAAAAATAAGTCAGAAACACAAACACGCTTATGATTCAATGAAACAATAAAAAGAAGTTTTTTGCGAACATTGGAATTGAACATCAACACAATGCATGTATAAATAATAGTTCATAAAACTCAAGTAATTATGCCAACACCTGATCACCCTCTACATTTATTCCGAAACATAGCCCTTTGTTTTAGTGGCGGTGGATTTCGTGCTGCCGGATACAGCTTGGGCGTATTATCGTATTTGAACCATGTTAAATTTAATGGCAACACCCTTTTGTCACATGTTAAAGCATTGAGCACTGTAAGTGGTGGCACTATTACTGGAGTAGCTTATGCCAAAGCCGCTGCGCAAGGGGTGAGCTTTGACAATTTTGAGAAGCAGATTTATGATTTTCTGAACAACAAAGATTTGTTGGAAATGGCTTTGACCAAGCTGAGCGACGATGCATTTTGGAAACAAACCAGCAAAAAGCGAACCCTCATTAATGCTTTTGCACTTGGTTATCGCGAGTTAGTTGATACCGATGAATTTGATTTATTCGACCAAAACAAACCAGGGCTCGAAGATGTGGTATTTAATGCCACCGATTGTTCCTACGGTTTGGCTTTTCGCTTTAAAAACAGTGACATGTTTGGTAATTACCGCCTGTTTAGCAAACAGCTCACCGCCTTATCAAAAAAGATAAAGCTGGCCGATATCATTGCTTCCTCTTCCTGTTTTCCCATGGGATTTGCACCCATTATTATGCCCGATGACTTTATCGACGACCATCGATCGAAACTGTATACCGATGTAAAAGGTTTAATCGACTTCGAAAATGGACTTGGCCTAATGGATGGCGGCATTGTCGATAATCAAGGTATTGGTAGTATTCGTTTGGCAGATAGCAATCGACCAGTAGATAATAAATTTGATTTAATATTGGTATGTGATGTATCGTCGTATAAAATGGAACCGTGGCAGCCCTCATCAATGGAAGTTGACAAGCCATTATTGAATAAAACATTACAACACTATCGCCTACAAATTGATAAAAAGATAAAAGCATGGTGGTGGATCATATTACCGGTTCTAATAAGCGTTGTTTCAATCGTATTTGGAACCATCAACCATCCATTAATTATTGCTTCGGCCGGCGTGTTCGGAGCTATAAGTTTAGTCGCTATTGTTGTAAAAGTTATTTTGAGTTATGCTAAAGGAAAGGTCGAAAAGGAATGGGAGGCACTGATGTCGCCCAAGTTAATCCCTAAGGTTATTTCTAAGGTTATTCCAAAGTTCGAACGCCTGCGTCTACGTCTTCTAAAGCGTATGCTCACCGAACGTTTTTCTTCAAGCCTGAAAATGGTAAACGACATGTTTTTAAAACAAATCCGTCGGCTTAATTACCGTTTACTTTATACCGATGAGGCCTTAACAAATAGGCGCAGCAGTGCTATGATCTACGATTTAACTGAGGCACAGTACACAAATAGTGTATCGGATGAACAAGATAAGGTTGTGCACCCCGCTAGTATTCCCAACCCTGGTTATAAAATATACGAAATAGCCGAAGCAGCCAGTAGTTTTGCTACCACCCTTTGGTTTACCAAAAAGGATAGAGAGGATCAAATGCTGGATAAGCTGGTTACTTGTGGTCAATTTACAGTCTGTTACAACTTGTTGAAGTATTGCCTCGATCTAAAAAAGGATGGTGCTGATGTGGATCAAACGGAATTGGATGAGGTAACAAAATTACTTAAGGCGGACTGGGAGAGGTTTATCGATGATCCTTATTGGTTGCTGAAGGCATAACATAGTAGAAAAAATTAAACATAATATCTAATGAGGGCAAAATTATTCTTCGAGAATTTGAATAAATACTGGGCAACACCTATGATTGCCATAATAGGCGGAATACTTGGGATTTACTTTACAATCATTAAAGATAGTTTAGAAGCTGATGCGCAACGTATTGAAAATGTTGCCTTGAAGATAGAATCTGAATTAAAGCAACAGGAGTTTAAAAATAATTTGAAAATACAGATGTATGGCGAAGTGAAAGATGCCATAACACAGAATGATGAGAAACTACAGAATGCTGTTTTGTTGCTAGTCAACGAGATGTTAGCCGACGATTCCTTATTTCGCGAACAATTAATAACCATATTGTTGACTTCTCCGAATGTCAATGAATCGGTCAGAAAAAATCAAGAAGAGATCCAAACCAAGGCAGAGGTTTTTATAAAAGAAGAAAAACAAATCAGTGCTACTAACTTTTTTATTGATGTTTTCTATCTCGAAGATATTATTTCGGAAGCAAAGCCAAGAGCTGAAATAATTGTACGAAAGCTGACTGAAGAATTAGGTAATAACTATCAAGTTAGGCTTAGGCGATTACCCTTGAATATAAATGCAAAATCAGGATATCGAATATCGGCCAATGAAATACGATACGAGAAAGATGAAGCTGAAATAGCGGAAGAGGTACTTGAATTGATTCAATCAGAAAATGTTTTTTCAATTGAACAGCCAAGAATGAAGCAAATTAGGCCTTCAAAAAAGACACCAAACTATTTAAGTATTTTTGTTAGGAATATGTAAAAATCATATAGAAAACAATTTGCTAATGGTGAATAACAAAAGCTACTTGCAAGAGTAGCTTTTGAAGTTTATAGCAATTCGTTTTTTTTACTAAACCTCATAATTAAATATTTTTAGTATTTTCACTCTGGAAATTCAATCTAAAAGATAAGAATGGGAAAAACAGTGGTAGTAACATTGCTCAACGCAGTGCAAGAGAACGGTGGATACACCCTTCACTTAAAAGATAACGAAGGCCATAGTGGTGATAATAACATTACCTCACAGGCTAACCCTGGGGATTTTGTACAGTGAGCCATTGAACCAGGCAGTAACATAAGTTCAATTGATAATGTATATGCCAAGGCAGGCAGTGCTAATGTATTTAGCGAAGGACCACGCAAAGATGGTGATACATGGGTAGGCAAGGTTAATCCTGAGAGCACAGGTTCAGAATCGTACAATATTCAATATACGGTGGATGGAACAAGCGTTGTGGATGATCCAGAGTTAGAAGTTTTACCTCCTCCACCTCCTCCAGCACCATAAAAATTGACCATACAAACCAATAGAATATTTGTATTTATAGCCTGCATGTTTGCGGGCTATAATGTTACTGGTCAAAATTTTGAGAAATGCAAATGTGATAGCATAATTATAGTATTAGAAACAAAATCAAAAACAGATTCTGCCTATTATTCTAATTTGATCCTAGCTTTTAATTCATGTGATGATCCATATTTACGATTATCCTTTTCTAAAGAGGCATTAGATTATGCAACTTTAATTGAGAATTCGCAACAGATAGGCTATGCGCACCTAATGGTAGGATTAGCCTATCAGAAACTAGGATTATTAAAAGATGCATATAACAGCTTCTTAAATGCGCTTACGGAATATGAAAATACCCACAACGAATCTGGATATATTAATTCTTGTTATTATCTAGCGAGAATATTAGCTAAAGATAACAGGTTTGAGGATGCAATTATTTATTCTTCAAAAACTTTGGAACTGTATAAATCCAATGGAGATAGTATTCGATACGCATCAATACTCTTAAATATTGGTGAGTATAATAGGAATCTCGGTCATTATGTGCAAGCAAAAGAAAGTTTTTCGGAATCCATTAATATATTTAAGATAAAGAAATATGATTTTGGGGTTGCTTATGGATATGGTAATATAGGCCTAGTATATTTAGCTCAAGATAGCCTTAGTCTAGCTGTTGAAAACCTTAATAAATCTTTAGAAATTCTAGAACCTCTTAGCGATAACTACTCCGTATCGGTTTATCAGGAAGGCTTGGCACATGTATATCAAAAGCAGAAACAATATAAAAAGGCCGAAGCTTTGGCCTTACAAAGCCTAGCCCTAGCCTTGGAAGATCATTTAATTGAACAAATACGAGATGCTAATTTTCGGCTTTCAGAAATATACAAGGAAAGTGGAGCGCATTTAAAAGCTTACCAAAGCCATGTGGCCTACGTTAATTAAAAGGACAGCCTGATTAACGAGAAAAACATTCGGGAAATAGAAAACATGCGCCGCCAGTACGAGGTAGCACAAAAACAACAAGAGGTTGACGAACTCACCAAGGAACAAGGTTTTTATAAAGCAAGAGGCATTGCGTTTGGCGTTATTGTGTTATTAACAGTCACCTTGGCTGGGGTTCAGTTATACCATAGCAGGCGCCGTAAACGAATTAACCAGCTATTGCGCAATCAACAAAAGCAATTGGAGCAACTCAACGAAACTAAGGATAAATTTTTCTCCATCATATCACACGATTTACGCAGTCCCATTGCCACTTTTCAAAATTTCACCGAGGTATTTGATGTCTTGGTCGACAATAAAGAGTACGATAATTTAAAGCAGGTTTCGGTACAAATGAAACAGTCGTCGGCTGGCATCATGGATTTGGTCGACAATTTATTTAGCTGGGGATTGAACCAAAAGGGCGAAATACCTTTTCAGCCCAAAATGATTAATCTGCACGAAACGGTGCAAACTTTAATGAGCGTATTGGGAGATATGGCGGCCGTCAAAGGCATTACATTAAACAAGCAGATTGACGAAACCATTGAGTTGGTGGCCGATCAACAGATGTTACAAGCCATTATTCGTAATCTGATTAATAACGCCTTGAAATTTACATTTAAAGGAGGTACAGTTACCCTTAAAGCCAAACAGGCGAACGCTGCAGTAGTCATCATAGTCAGCGATACGGGCATTGGTATTCATCCCGATAAAATCAAAAGCCTTTTCGAGCTCGATGCCTCCAAAAGTACCTTCGGCACCCAAAATGAAAAGGGCGTTGGCCTGGGCCTTCGTCTGGTTTATGAGTTTGTTGAGCGCCATAATGGTATAATCAGGGTTAAAAGTGTGGTTGGCGAAGGAACCGATATGATTGTGGAGATACCTAGCTAGTTTTTTATTATATACCACGTAAAGGTTTTGTATTCGTAGAATTTGTAACTATTTTTTAAAACCTCTTTGTCTCCACGTTTATTATACCGTCGGCATCTCTCATGAGGGAAATAAAAAATGTTTTTCTTCATCATTTAACATGACTAATTGCTTCCGCTTTTAAGGGGATAATAGGAGTAAAAACGGCAATCCATAAATTTCCATTGCCTCTCTGGGTTGTTTGATTATTGATGCTCTACGAGCAAAGTTCATGCTGCATATTGGTTTCTACAAATATTAATGCTCTCCGATCAAAGCACGATAGGATATAAATAGTTTAACATACCGCGTAGCGGTTCCAAATTTGTAGAAATGTAATGTATTGATAGTTTTCCCCGTAGGGGATTAATAATGTTGTTATGGTGGCTTTCCTGTTCCCGGTTTATATTGATCTCTTGCATCAACGGATTTTTAATAGCACTTTGTGCATCAATGTTGCTGTGTTGTTTTAATATTAATGCTCTACGAGCAAAAGCCTTTTTATTATGATGGTGTTTTTACCGCGTAACGTTAATCATCGCCGCAAATATTTGTTTAAATAACTACGTCTGTTGTGCCGCGTTCTGGTTCAGGATTTGTAGAATATCGTGATACGGAATTGCATTTCCCCGTAGGGGATATATAAATTCTACCTTGATTATTACAGGAAATCGTGCTAAATTCAATACAAAAAACAATGAAACCCGGCACCTTCACTCAAATTTACATACAATTGGTATTTGCTGTAAAAAACCGCGGCACTAATAACCGAGGGTTATAAATTGGACTTATACAAATACATATCTGGCATTATTGCTGGACTAAATCATAAGACCATAATTGTTAACGGAATGCCGGATCATATTCATATATTATTTGGATTGAACCCTGCTATTAGCATTTCAGATACGATTCATGACATCAAGCGCAGCTCAAGTCTATTCATTAACCAAAACAATTTCATTAACCATCATTTTTCTTGGCAAGAGGGTTATGGCGCCTTTAGCTATAGCCGCTCGCAGCTAGATCGAGTTTATAAATATATTGAACAGCAAAAAGCGCATCATCAAACTAAAAGTTTTAAGTCGGAATATATTTCTTTCCTAGATCATTTCGGCATTAAATACGATCCGCAATATCTATTTGATTTCGATGCATTGTGATTATTGATGCTCTACGAGCAAAACCGCATATATTATACCATGTTAATTTTACCGCGTAGCGGTTACGTTGTTGTAACAAATAGGGAAGGTATTTGGTATTCCCCGTAGGGGATCCATTATCCTTGTTAGGGTTGATGGTTAATGCTCTACGAGCAAAACATATTTAGTAAAACAACTCTGTTTCTCTGCTACTCTGTGTTTTTGGATTACATATCGTGTAACAGTTCTGCATTTGTAAAAATATTACAATTGTTTGTAATCCCGTAGGGGATAAATACTGTAGCTATGTATATTTGATTCTATAAAATTCAATCACAATTATTATTTACCTTAGATGCATGAATATGACCACCCTGATTAGAAAACTAGTTTTTAGCTGTGCTTTGTTTTGCTGTGGCATTTTATCGGCACAAGATGCGGTTCGCCCCTTGAAAGAAGCCCAGTGCATTGATTACGTCTCAACAAATTTAAACGATAGTCGTCGTATTTTTATTAGTGCACCCGATGATTTTACTGAACACAAGTACCCTGTTGCTTATTTAATAGGTGCCCAGGAAAACGATTTCAGGGCGAGTATTCTGATGAATGAATTTGTGGTGGTTGGCATAGAAACAAAGGATTTCAAAAAGGATTTTCTAAGCGAAGAAAGTAGAGCATTATACCTTCAGTTTCTCAAAGAAGAGCTAATTCCCTACATCGAAAAAGAATATCAAAGCACTTCTGTTCGCCTTATGGCCGGGCATTCACTGGCTGCAGGAATGGTAATTGAGGCTTTGCTTAAGGATGAGGACTTAAATACCTTTTACATTGCTACCAGCCCTACCCTTCAATTGATAGATACTACTGGCCTTGATCAATGGAAGAGTACCGAATTAAAAGCTCTATATTTCAACATTGGCCTCAATGAAAACTATCCGCAATTGGAAGCAGCCAATCATGCCTTTCATTTTAAGTTAGATTCGCTTAAACCAGCCAATCTGCAATGGAAGTTTGAAGTAATGAAAGACGAAACACACGAGACTAATGCCTATACCGGTTTTTGTAGGGGTTATAGTTTCTACAAATCGCTTTCATCGGTTCCCGATAGCCTGTTGGGGCAATCCATCGACAACATTGTCAACTATGCCTCAAATTTGAAGGAAAAATATGGCTTAAGTGTGGCCATAGATGAAACAGTTATGATGCCGAATATCCTGATCAACCTTGGCGAGCAAAATTTTGATGAGGTTAAAATGTGTATAGAATACATGGCCAATGAGCAGTCTGATCTATTTGCCGATCAAATAGATGTGGTACTTGATGTTGTTGATGCCATCAACAAAAGTGGTGAAAAAGAAATGGCCTTGGGATTATATCAATTCATTGTTGAGAAAATTGACGATCCCATAGCTAAGATTATGGTGCATGAGTTGACCAGAGAGGAATAATTTATGGCAAATATTCCATATCAATATTTCCCATTGAATTAAAAAGGTTAAATCGCGCCTTAGGGTTAATTTTAGTCATTTGCTCCACAATATCTCGCGCTTTCTTTCTTATGGTATGATCTTCGTAAGGGCACTCCTGTTTTAACGAAGGGAAACCCATTATTTCGGCGTACTGTTTCATTTCCGCATTGGTGAGTAGTGTTAAAGGGCGTATAGCATGAATCTTTCCATCAAACATTGACAATGACGGGGGGATTGACGATATGTTAGCATGTTGTGCCATATTCATTACCAGTGTTTCAATAGCATCGTCCAGGTGATGGCCAAAAGCCAATCTGGTCATGCCCAGTTGATCACTTAATAGGAATAGCTCTTTGCGGCGATTTTTAGAACAGGCAAAGCAAGGTTTCTTTTTACCTGCGGTTTCCAGATTGGCTCGGGTAGTAACTAAATGTAAAGTTACATTCAATTCATCGCAGAATTGTTGTAGCCATTCTACATCAATTTGGTAAGGTACATCTTCGGTGATTATATGAGCAGCATGCAATTCATAGTTGATTGGGAGATATTTACGTCTCGAAGAAAGAATTTCAAGTAGAGCCAAGCTATCTTTACCACCAGAAACAGCAATTAAGACCTTTTCACCATCGCCTATCATCTTATAGCTATTGATTGCTTTACCAGCCGTCTGTCTTACTTTTTGAACAAAGTATTGTTCCTTCTTACCCAATTTTTTTTGCATAGGACAAAAATAAGTAAAAAGGCACGTTAAATTAATACCAACAGTTTTTGGTAAAGGATAATGTTTGATTTTAAAAGATAGGCCTTTCGACAGAGGGGCTAAAAAATCGCAATTATTAACATTGAAACTAAAAAGAGTATCTGATAAGTCATAAAAATGTACGGAAAATAATTACGAGTACGCAGAAGGCGAATTGCTTGTTTAGTTGGGGTTGTCATAGGTTTAAAGTTATAGCTTGTAACAAATATAACAAAGCAATTTAATTAAACAAAACAATTCACTTGTTTAAGTTTGTGATTTTAATCAGGTAATGAAGCTATTCTTCTTTTAATAATTGGCGAAGTGGAATAAGGTTAAATTCATTAAGTTTTTGATCAGCTATGGTTTTAAGGTATTCTTTATTCATCATTACTAGTGATGCGTTAATTTTTAAAAACAATTTGCAATAAATTATATTTCAACAACATACAAACGTTCTTTGATTTTTTGATTTGATTTGAC